>NZ_JASPJI010000006.1:0-129598 GCF_030232285.1 Corynebacterium sp. MSK047
CCTCGGCATCCAAAAAGGCTGGATCAAATAACCGCAACACGCCCGGAAAAGACACACTTTTCTTTACTTAACCCACCTGCGACACATCGCAGTTCGAAGTAACAAAAAAGAGCTCCCAAAAAATTGGGAGCTCCTTACACGTGGTAGTCCCAACTGGGTTCGAACCAGCGACCTTTCCGGTGTGAACGGAACGCTCTTCCACTGAGCTATGGGACTATGGCAGGCGACTCAAGTGAACCTCACTGCTCTGCGCAATAAGTTAGCACGCGTCTTAGAATTTTCCATAATTACGCTGTTCGGAGGATCACCCTCTTTAAATACAGAACTTCAACTACGCCCGACATCGCTACCACATGGCTTGACCCAGCCAAATAACGTCCGCCCGATTCAAAATGACATCATTGCCATTTAAACACTTCACAATCACCAAACTAGCCATACCTCGACTGCCCCAATAAACACATTCACCAGGGCATTTGTAATCCCTCACACAATCACGCTAAAGTATCTTTCGCACCGCAAGGGAGCAATTGAGATTCTCCTTCGCTCTCCTTGCAACGTGATGCGGATGTAGCGCAGCTGGTAGCGCATAACCTTGCCAAGGTTAGGGTCGCGGGTTCGAGTCCCGTCATCCGCTCTGGTTTCTCAAGAAGTTAAGCTCTGTGGTATAACTTCGAGGCAACCACTGAGGCGGCAGCCTCACGGTGGAATGGCCGAGTGGCGAGGCAACGGCCTGCAAAGCCGTGTACACGGGTTCGATTCCCGTTTCCACCTCAGCAGAGATTCCTTACCGGTTTCGATGTAATGCGCGTTTAGCTCAGCGGGAGAGCGCTTCCCTGACACGGAAGAGGTCACTGGTTCAATCCCAGTATCGCGCACCACGTAAGCCCTTATGGGCGAGCGTATTTGCGGATGTAGCGCAGCTGGTAGCGCATAACCTTGCCAAGGTTAGGGTCGCGGGTTCGAGTCCCGTCATCCGCTCAGTGCAAAACCCCCTTCTCCTGGAAGGGGGTTGCGCTTGAAAGCTTCTATATAGCTTTTACCCCAGCGCGATTAGCTCAGTGGGAGAGCGCTTCCCTGACACGGAAGAGGTCACTAGTTCAATCCTAGTATCGCGCACCACGTAAGCCCTTATGGGCGAACGTATTTGCGGATGTAGCGCAGCTGGTAGCGCATAACCTTGCCAAGGTTAGGGTCGCGGGTTCGAGTCCCGTCATCCGCTCAGATTAACTCCCTCCAGGGCATCCGGGAGGGAGTTTTCGTTTAGCCTTGTTCGACAACCATTTTCGTTGAGTCCTACCGCTCCCCCTCGGTTAAGCAGCAAAATATGCTTTCCGCCTGGCGTCTCGGCTGCCGGGTTTCTCAATTCGGCGGGCTTGGCTGGACTCCTCGCTCAGCTAGAGGCTATGGAAGCTTACCCCATGGCAGCTCCACGAATTTCGGTTTGGCTGGACGCCAAGCCCATCAATTGATACTCCAGCTGAATAGAAATGACCGCCCCAGGGATAAGTGCCTGGGGCGGTCATTTCTATCGAAACTGTGAACCGAGCTCGATATTAAGCTGCGTCGCGAGCACCGAGCTCCCGGTCGATACGCAGCAGGCCAGCACCGTTGTCGCCAACGATCTCCAGGCGACCGATGATGCCACGCACGGTGTCCTCTTCCTCAATCTGCTCAACCACGAAGCTGTCCAGCAGCGGGCGGGAGTCGAGATCACCCTCGCTATCAGCAAGCTTGCGGAGGTTACGGATAGATGCCGAAACCTTCTCTTCATGCTCGAGAGCAATGCGGAATGCATCGATTGCGGAAGTGACCTTCACCTCCGGTGCGTCGACAGCACCAATCTGCGGGTGGTTGTCGCGAGCATCGAGGTGTGCGATGAACTGATTCGCGTGATCAACTTCCTCATCCGCCTGTGCACGCATCCAGTCTGCCATGCCGGAGAGATCCAGCAGGTCCAGCTCGATTGCCAGCTGGCGGTAGACGTGGGAAGCGGTGAGCTCCATAGTGATCTGGTCGTTGAATGCCTTCTCAAGAGTATCTGTTAGTCGCATGCCCCTACTATAAGCCCAACCCTCATAAATGACAACGATTACAATACTTCCCTTATAAGCCAGGCCTTGCCTATTTTGCAATCGTCGGCTTAACCTCGGCGGTATGGCTACACTCACCTCCAGAAGCCCATCGACCGATGAAGTTTTGCAGTTTCTTTCTCGACCTGCGCAAACGGCACATGATTCAGCAGCGGTACCCCTCGCCACCTCCACCGTCACTGCCATCGCCGTCACCAGCTTGGACGGACGCGGCGCCGTCGAAGGCACCTCAGGCCAGCTTGGGAATGACATCGATGCCACGGTTTTCAACACGCTTCGCGCGCTTGCCGACGTCGTTTTCGTTGGTACAGGCACCATCGCGGCTGAGGGTTACGGGCCAGTTGAGATACCAGAGTACCTAGAGACCGTTCGACAGAAGCTAGGTCGCTCCAAGCACGTGGCGATGTCCACACTTTCGCGCTCGTTGGATCTAGATATAGAATCCGACTTTTTCGCGAATGCAGAAGTCAATCCTCCGATAATCTTCACCCCGACTGAAGATGCTTTTAATGATGAAGGAGCAAAGACCGCTCACAAGAACAAAGCTAAAAAGATGGAGTCGGCCGGGGCTCGCGTCGTTAAGCTCCCTAACCCCTCGGTAAAAGCGGCGTTAACCTGGCTGGCTGAACATGGGTATCGGGACATTGTCGTAGAGGGTGGACCGACGATGTATCGAGAAGCATTCAAAAACGGGTGCGTCGACGAACTGTTCCTGACATTGTCGCCGATGTGGGTGGGTAACGGTCCCCTGATTTTCGGCGAGAACGACCCTGATGATGACGGAAACTCGACGAACCCGCAGGCTTTTGAAGTGCGAGATATCCTACGTTCCGACTCACACATCTTCCTACACTATTCCCGCAGCTTCACCCAGTAGGGTGGAGTATTGTGAGTAAACCAAAAATCGACGTGAGCGCAAGCGCAACGGCATTAACGCAAACGTCCAAGGACACGCCAGAGACAAATTCGGTGGCAACACGCCCTCTGTCTCGGCACGTGTCGCGAGGACTCAGCGCTTTCTTGTGGCCTATCGCAGCTGTGGTGATTTTTCACCGCACCTGGGTTTTGCCGAAAGACGTTTCTGGCACAGATGACTTTACGACGGTCTGGTCGGCAATTAATCGATTCGTATCGCAGGTACCCGTTTATTCGGAAGACTACGTAACAGCCGATCCGCACTATCTGTATTCCCCAGGCGCTACCCTACTTTTAGCCCCGATTGACTTGTTCGGCTCGCTTGAAACGGGCCGAATCTGGTTTGCGGTATTTCAGTCAGCTGCAATCATTGCGGCAATTGTGCTGCTACTGAGGTGGCTTGGTATTGCGCGCTCTGGCCCCATCATTCCAGCGTCGATAGCACTGCTCTACCTCACGGAACCCGTTACCAACACCCTTGATTTTACGAACGTCAACGGTTCACTGTTCCTTGCATTAGTGCTATTTTTTATTGCACTGACCGAGCGACGCAATATCCTAGCCGGCCTGATTATCGGTATCGCAATCACTATCAAGCCCGTATTCTTGCCAATGCTGTTCCTACCGTTCATGCGCAGGCAGTTCTCTACGGTACTGACCAGTATCGGGGTGGTAATTGCAGCCAATGTCATCGCGTGGCCGCTCATGGTCCAACCACGTGACTACCTAGATATCACTATCCCCTACCTAGGAGTTGTCCGTGACTTTGCAAATGCTTCACTGACTGGACAGCTTGTTTGGCTGGGCGCCCACCCGACACTGATCTTGCTGTGGCAAGTCTTTTTCGGCATTTTCGTCTTGGTATCTGTCGTGCTCCTTCTTCGCTGGCTCGAAAGGGATGAGAAATTCTGGATTGCTACGACTTCCGGAGTTCTCTTCACCGGCGCGTTCTTCCTTTCCAGCCTGGGACAGCAGTACTACTCGATGACGCTCTTGCCAATGGTTCTCACCGTGCTTCGCCCATTGGTTTTGGATCGCGACAATGAAGGAAATATTGGTTCGACAGTCATGTTGAATTGGGGCGCAGGACTCGGAGTCGTACTCTGTTTCTTCTACGCCAATTGGTGGATTGATGAAGATGACCTCTTTTTCCCGTGGTTCACGGTTGCAATCGGCGGTATTGGATGGGCCGTTCTTATTCTCTCCATCACGGCAGCACTCATTCGAATGACGATTGTGGATGCCGTCAATGGGCGTAGCTTTGCATCCGGCTTCAGCTGGCTGAGCGACTGGAAGATAGCAGGCAGGAAGTCTAATCAGGAATCTGATCTCAAGTCTGAGGAGGCTATTCAGAATGGTTGATTCGCATAGCGAAGACTGGAATCTGAGCGAAGAAGAATGGCGCGAACGCCTCAGTGCCGCGGAGTACCAGGTTTTGCGTCAGGCAGGTACTGAACGCGCCTTCACCGGTGAGTACACCGATACCAAGACTCAAGGTGTCTACCGCTGCCGGGCCTGTGGTTACGAGCTGTTTCGGTCGAACGAGAAGTTCGACTCTCACTGCGGTTGGCCATCCTTCTTCTCTCCACTAGCTGGAGACCGGATTATTGAGCGCCGAGACACCAGCCTCGGTATGGTCCGTACCGAAGTGCTGTGCAGTCGTTGCAAGTCTCACCTCGGCCACGTCTTTGAGGGTGAGGGATACAATACTCCGACCGACCTGCGTTATTGCATCAATTCAATTTCACTCACGCTCGAACCGGACAAGACGGCTGAATAACTAGATAGAGAAGCAGCGCCCCTGGTCAAAATCCCGTCAGTTAACGGGGCTTGACCAGCGGCGCTGCTGATTCTCTCGTTGATTGCGTGAGCTACGGCAGAACGTTGATGATCTCTGCGATGTCATCGACGCGACGTCCCGTGTGGAACGGAATCTCTTCGCGGACGTGCAGACGAGCCTCGGTGTAACGCATCTTCCACATCAAGTCCACAATGCGGTCGAGCTCCGGCCCCTCGAATGCAAGGATCCACTCGTAGTCACCGAGTGCGAACGCCGGGACAGTATTGGCGCGCACATCCGGGTAGTCACGACCGGCCATACCGTGTTCAGCAAGGATGCGGCGTCGCTCGGTCGGCTCCAGCAGGTACCAGTCGTAGGAACGAACGAAGGGGTAAACCGCAATCCATCGTCCCGGCTCTTCACCCATGATGAACGACGGCAGGTGCGACTTGTTGAACTCAGCTGGACGGTGCAGCGCAGCGTTCGACCAGTGCGGAGTGGATGCCTTGCCCAGCGGAGTCTCGCGCAGGAAGGCGTTGTAGAACGCCTGCAGGTCTTCCAGCTTCTCTGCGTGGATCCAGAACATGAAGTCGGCTTCAGCACGCATGGCCGAAACATCGTAGAAACCACGGATGATCAGATCAGTGTCTTCGTAACGAGCCAGGAATTCCTTGGTCTTAGCCACTGCCTCTTCGCGGTTATCACCGAGTGCACCTGGGGTCACCTTGAAGGCAGACCACATGGTGTAGCGGATGGTGTCGTTGAGCTTCTTGAAATCGAGCTTGGTCATTAGTTGTCTCCTAATTCGGTTGAAAGGTTTGTTTACAAACGATGGGTCAGCGCCAGTTTCGTACTCAGTACCAATCTCGCAGCTTTATGCCAGCTCCGCAGCAATCTTGCTGGCCGCAGCCTTGGCGTTGGAGATACATTCCGGAATGCCCGGGCCACTGAGCCACGCCCCTGTTGCTGCAAGCTTAGGCACCTCGGCCAAATCCTGGCGAGCAAAATCCATCAGGCCTCCATGCCCCATATCGAAGCGTGGAATCCCCGCCCACCAACGCTGGACGAAAACCGCTGTCGGTTCAGCATCAAAGCCAGTCGCCTTAGCCAAATCTGCTTTTGCCCTGGCGATGAGGTCCTCGTCGCTGCGATGCACGTGCGAGTCATCATCAAAACGTCCGAAACTTGCCCTCACAACGGCACCGTAGCGCTCACCAATATGTGGCCACTTCCGGGACGACACTGTGAAAGCCTTCGCGGACAGATCCGCACCAATCTCGCACAACACACCGTTGATCTCCGGCAGTCCCTCGGACGAGTCGAAACACATACCGACCACCGCCGAGTTAGACGTGTCTACCCCGCCAATCAGCTCCGACGCCTCTGGCGCAAGATTGCTCAAGAGCTCCGATGTGGTTGCAGAAGGTGCCGCCAGCACAACACCGTCGGCGTCGATAGTGCTAACGCTCGTGCCGCTTTCCGACGGCAGTTCCACAGTGACCTCAAAGCCATTGTCATGCTGCCGCAGACCAGTAGCCTTCGTCGACAAGAGGAGTTCGGCTGCCGATTCGTCGACAAGCGTGTTGTAGAGAACCTCGAAGCCATCGCGGAACGTTTGGAAGACCACCGGCCGCTTCGTCTTCGTCGAGTCTGTCGCAGCCTCACTGCTCAGACGCGCCTGCTGCGCCTGCTTACGTGCTTCCAGAACGCGCTGGACAGCGCCGGTGAGGCTGACATGATCACCGGCACTGGCCATTTCATCAAGCGCTGCCGCCAGCTGTGGGATGGTCGCACGCAGACCCAGATCGTATGCGGTGGTTGAGTAGACGCCCCCAAGCAGCGGGGAGACGATGCGGTCGACGACTTCCTCACCGAGCCGCGCCGCGACCAGCTGGCCGACATTCATGTCGTCTCCCAGTACCCAGTGCAAGGCTGGAGTGAGCTCGGGGTTCGACTCGGCATCAATCTTGGCGAGGGTGGCCTCGCTGAGGAGGTAGCCCAACCCCTCTGAGCTTCCTGGAATACCGGTGACCGTGTTACGCGGAAGGTCCTTGAGTTCACCGCCAATGTAGAGCTTGGAAGGCAGCCCCGAAGGGGCGACTAGCTGATCTGCCAAACCGAGTTCCTTGAAAAACTCGGTGGCATCGTGACGGAACGCCAGGTACGCCTCAGCGCCCGCTTCAAGAGGGCCGTTAGCTCCTGGTCTAGTCTTCAGCTTGCCGCCAACCTGTGAACTGGACTCGATGACAATTATTCTTGCGGCGGGTCCGAGCTTTTTACGCAACTCATACGCTGCGGTCAGGCCGGAGATACCGCCACCTATGACGGCAATGGTAGAAGGTTGTGCAACCACGGTATTTCGTACGCTTTCTCTATGCCCGCGCCTCGAGCGGGCACGGTCGATAAGACTTGTAGGAAATTAGCTAGTGCGTGTTTTACACGCCTGTTGCGTCGGCTTTTACGTTGCGTGAATGATCTCAACGGCGCGCGTAATCGCGTCGGCATCGGTATTCGGTAGCACCCCGTGACCCAAGTTGAAGATATGTCCACGGGCGTCACCACGCTTAATTGCACGGTCCGCCTCAGAGCAGATGCGCTGAATCTCTTGGGTCATTGCATCTTCACCGGCAAAGAGAATCGCCGGGTCAAGGTTGCCCTGCAATGCAAGGCTGTTTTCCGCCGGGTCTGCGCCTCGGTGAACGTCGGAAAGCGTGGCACGAATGCGGTTGGCAGCAACGTCCAGTGGCACGCGCCAGTCGACGCCCATGACTTCTGGGCCGGCTTCAGCCATCGCACCGAGAAGCTCGCCGGTGCCCACACCGAAGTGGATGCGCGGAATGCCGGCGTCGGCGACAGCCTGGAAGATTTCCTTCGAGTACGGCAACACAAAGCGGCGGTAATCACGCTCGGTGAGATAGCCAGCCCAGGAGTCGAAGAGCTGAATAGCGTCCACACCAGCGCCAATCTGCGCGCGCAGGAAAGCAATCACCATCGGAGTGATTTTCTGCATCAGGTGATCCCACAATTCAGGGTCCGAGTGCATCAGCGCCTTAGTGCGCTCGTGATTGCGGGATGGACCGCCTTCAATCAGGTACGACGCCAAGGTGAACGGTGCACCGGCGAAACCAATGAGTGCCTGGGTATCATTCAGCTCTTGCAGAATGAGGCCGATACCCTCGGCCACCGGAGCGAGTTGCTCTTCCGTGACTTCCGGTAGAGCCTTGATGTCTGCTTCCGAGCGCACCGGAGTATCCATTACTGGACCGCGGCCAGGAACAATATCCAGGTTGACACCCGCAGCCTTCAGCGGCACGACGATATCGGAAAAAAGAATCGCAGCATCAACGTCGTGCCTACGTACCGGCTGCATAGTAATCTCAGCGAGCAGTTCCGGACGGAAACAGGAGTCCAACATACCGATGTCCTTGCGCACCTCACGGTATTCAGGCAGTGAACGACCGGCTTGCCGCATAAACCACACCGGGCGGCGCGACGGAGTTCGACCGTAAGCTGCATCAAGAATCGGGGCATCAGTCAAAGTGCGACGATTGTTCATACGGACAATCATGCCCCACTTTCCTTAGAAATTGATGTGTGGGGTACTAAGAACAGGGAAATCGCTCGCCCTGCTGTGCGTTTTCGACGAACCGCTTGGTCGCTTCCCACTCTTTTCGGCGCGCCTCCCACTAACGCAAGCGTCATATGGCTAAGTTCAGGCGCGTGAATGGAACCGATTCAATGCCACAGAACTTCCGCGCCGCGGTCCAGTCAATGCACTCTGCTGAACTGCGACCTGAGATTGCTCTGGGCACCGTTCGGCCACCGCAGAAGCTGGCACCGTTTAGCCACGCTGTCTCGCTTGAGGTCACGCAGCCCGAAGCTGATATCGTCCCCGAGTCCTCGGACGACGATGCCTTTGGTCGTTTAATTTTGCTCCATGACCCCCGCAGTGAGGAAACCTGGGACGGTGACATGCGCTTGGTTGCATACATCCAGGCGGATATGGATGCCTCCCTCGCGGAAGATCCGCTGCTTCCCCAGGTTGCCTGGCAATGGCTCACCGAGGCTCTGGCTGAGAACAACGCCGAACTGTCGAACTTGGGTGGCACGGTGACAACTACGAACTCTGTCCGCTATGGCGAGATCGGCGGCAAGCCACAGGCCTTTCAATTAGAAATGCGCGCATCGTGGACTGCTCGTGGCACCGACCTGCGCACCCACGTTGAATCCTTCGCTCAGGTACTAGCGAACGTCGCTGGTCTGCCACCCGTCGGCGTTTCCCTGCTGGGCTGATACCGGCGACTGCTGATACCGACGACCGAAGAGGCGTGCGATGAGCTCCGACGTGGAAACTAGTCCCGACGTAGAAGTAAGACTTGCCCCAGCCGAGGGAACTCCACGCGTGCTTTCTGCCATCGACGACATTATTGACGCCGGTGAGCAGCTGGCCAAAGGACACGGTTGGCTCGCAGTCGATACTGAACGAGCTTCGGCATATCGCTACGACGACCGCGCCTTCCTGCTTCAATTTCGCCGCCGTGGAGCGGGCACCTTTCTCATCGATCCCGAAGATGGTCGCAAGGCGATGGCCGTTTTCGGTTCCTCAGTCAACGACCTGACCTGGATTATTCACGCCGCTCATTCTGACCTTCCCTGCCTCGCAGCTCTGGGCCTCTACCCCACCAAAGTCATTGACACTGAGCTGGCCGGCCGCCTTCTCGGCCTGGAGCGAGTCAACTTAGCAGCTCTGACAGAGCGACTCCTCGGAGTTGGACTTGCCAAGGGGCACGGTCGAGAGGATTGGTCTACTCGTCCACTGCCAGCAGATTGGCTGGACTACGCAGCCTTGGATGTCGAGCTGCTCATCGAACTCGCCGAGGTTCTTTGTCAGGCGCTGACTGAGCTCGACCGTTTGGAATGGCTGGAACAGGAATGCGAACGCGAACTCGCTCTAAACCGTAAATACCTCGATGGCCTGCACGTCGGACACTCGTGGCAGGGGCTCAAAGGGATTGGGAAGCTGCGCACTCCCGAACAACTTCACGTCGCCCGTGCACTGTGGACTGAGCGTGACGAAATCGCGCAGCGCCGTGATGTCGCCCCAACACACGTCATGGGTCACAGCGTTCTACGTACAATCGCAGAACAACTCCCCGGTACGCAGCGTGAACTGACTGCAATCCGTGGATTTCCACGTCGCCGTCGCGGTGCTGCGGACGCTTGGTTGAAGGTCGTTAATGAAGCCCGTCAGGAACCCAGGTCGTCATGGCCGAAGCCCCAGAAGCAGGCTCCCAACCAGATGCCCCACTTTCGGCGTTGGGCTGAACATGCCCCACAAGCCGCCGAGATTTTCGAAACCACGCGAGACTGCATCGACAACGTCTGTGCCCAAATACACCTGCGCAAAGACACACTCATCACTTCCGCGCAGACACGTGAACTGGTGTGGTGGATTCACAGTCGCGCAGTCGGCTCATTCGTATTCCGCCACCACGACAACTACGCTGGCGGCCTGCCAGCCGTTACCGAAATCTCCGCTCACCTCAGCGAACAGGGTTTTCGCCCATGGCAGGCACATTTGCTTGCCGACGTGATCGGCGCCAACGTTCTTGCGCCCATGCGGCAGCCACTCTAGCTACAGCCGCTCTAGCACCGCGATGGTTTCAAAGTGATGCGTTAGGCCAAATGCGTCAACGACCTCGAGGTGTTTGAACGCGTAGCCGTAGTCAGCCCAGTACCGGGCATCGCGGGCAAAAGTCGCCGGATCGCAACCGAAATGTACAACCACGCGTGGCTTTGCCTGAGCAATAGCTGCAACGGCATCCTTACCAGCACCGGAGCGCGGAGGGTCGAGAACGACGATATCCGGGTTTGGTGTTTCCTCATTAGCAACTTCGCGGCGCACTACCTTGGTGACATCCCCAGTAACGAACCGGACTGGTGCCGCAGACGACGCATTCGCACTGTGGTCAGCTGCAGTGAAGGCCTTGCGCCCCGCCGTCGCTGCCGCTGCAAAACCCTCGACAGAGAGAATTGAGCCCTCTGCGTCAACAAGCTTGCGAAGTGCCGCCGACAGAACGCCTGCGCCACCGTAAAGATCCCAACCACAGGAGAAAGACTGACCGGCCAACAGTTCAATGATGCGTGATCCATAGAACTCAGGGGCATGGCAATGGGCTTGCCAAAAACCGGTAGTCGGCACATCGAAAGTAATTCCGTGAACAGTGTGCTGTGTGGTTGGCTCGCCTTCAATCACCGTTTGCTTGCGGTTCCTGCCGCTGCCGGAAACGTACACAGCACTTCGGTTACCCTCCGTGTCCATGGCCACATGGAGTTCTCCTGGCTTCGGCTTCTTGCTCCCTCGACCGCGAGCAGGCTTAGCGGCGGGGATGGTTCCGGCCGTCGAAAAGCCAGCGATGAGATTGGGAACTGTTTGGACGCACTCGGAGCCGATGACGAGCTCGTGGGAACGGGAACGACGTAATCCCGCTCGTCCCTGGGAATCCACACCCAGCCGCACGCGCGTGCGCCAACGGGAGGTCGGAGCCAGTGGAAGAACATCGATAGCTGGCAGCTCGTCGGCGGTGAAACGTCCAAGACGGCGCAGGCAATCGGTCAAGACATCAGCCTTGAGACGCGCCGCGTGCTCAGGATCAATAAAACCCCAGTCGCAACAGCCCGCGCCCTGCTGAGCTGCTTCGCAACGCTGCGAAATTCGATGCTCTGAGGCATCCAGAACCTCAACGACATTGCCGCGCCACAGCTTGGCATCAGGTTTGGCAATTTCGACAACAACGCGTTCGCCGGGGATACCGCCGGTGACGAAACCGATTCGTCCGTCGTAGCTGGCAATGAATTCTCCGCCGGCAGCGGGCCGGTCAATAGTCACTTCGATGTTCACGCAGTGTGATACTACCCGCTGACAAGAGAAAAGCCGCCGTCGGGTGACGGCGGCGGGCAGTGCACAGTGGCGCCTGCAGATCCTTTTTCTAACTGGTCAAGTAGCTAGCTTCTCTCTGCTGGCGGGTTGACCAAACTAATTGGTGGAGCCATCCGGGTTGATACCAGTAGCGCCTGGCACCTGCCCGGGTTCACCTTCAGCTTGGGCAGCCTGGGTCTGCTGCTGGTATGCCTGACGAATCTGCTCGGCCATCTGGGACGGCAGCGTAACCGGAAGCGGCTGACCTGCTGGCATCGGGTTTTCACCGCGAGAGACGAAGCTACGGGCAAGGAGACCGCGGGCGAGATCTGCGAGTTCCTCCGCCCGATCAGCCGGACCGGAAGCCGTCATGCGAAGCATCCAACGCGGGCCGTCGGCGCCGATGATTCGCATTTCCATATCGGAGGTGCGACCTACGACCTCAGAACCCCACGGCCCCTGCTCGACGTGGACATCGAGGCCATCGGACTCAAGACCGTCCTTGATTTCCTGAGCGGACTCCTCCCAGAGGCCGCCCGACGTCGGAGCAGCGAATGCTACAGGAGTTACGCGGCCATGCTCAGTGGCGACGTGCAGCATGGTTGGACCTGTCGGCCCCATCTCCACCTGAATATCACCAACGTGAGGAATAGGCAGCAGCATCGAACCGAGGTTCAGGCTGGCCTTCGCGAAGTCCGAAAAATCAAACTGCGTCGGGCTAGCGCTGTTGATGTCGAAGGGGCCGTTTGCTGGTGCGTTCTCCGCGGCGGTTTCCGACGCGTCGTCATGCACGGTTGCGGTAGCTTCCTCAGAAGCTGGCGCCGCAGAGTCGGTGGTAACGGCCTCTGCCTCAGCAGCTGGTTCTTCTGGCTGGTTCTTCTTTCCAAATGGCCACATGGTGGTTTATTGACACCTCGCTAAAAAGAAATCCTTGTATACGCTTTTGTAAACGCTTTATTGAGCTCTTCACGCATTGAACCACACTTGGTAGGGTCCCCGCGCTGTCAGAGGTGTTTTAAAGCGTCGTGGACACTCCGGTTGACCCGTGACCGCCCGCGCCGCGTTCAGTTTCATCGAGCTCATCGACTTCCACCAGCGGGCTGAGCTCGACCTTCTGCACAACCAATTGGGCAATTCGATCGCCCTTGGCGATCTCCACCGCATTGGTCGGGTCCAAGTTGATCAGGCAGACTTTAAGCTCACCACGGTAACCGGCATCGATAGTGCCGGGTGCGTTGACGATGGACAGCCCCTTTTTGAAAGCCAATCCGGAGCGAGGATGAACCAATCCCACTGTGCCCGCCGGCAAAGCAATGGCAATACCGGTTCCCACGAGCGCCCGCTGCCCTGGTGCTAGGACGACATCCTCCGCTGAGCTCAAATCCACACCGGCATCATCGGCATGCGCACGCTGGGGAATCACAGCGTCTTTAGCGAGCTTTTTCACTTGCACCGGGGCATAAGTCATCTCTTTGTATATCCTTCGCTGTCGCGTCTTTTAAGAACCGCACTTCGGCCTTGTCAGTACCGAGCATAGCCGTGCCCTAGAATGGATAACCGTGAGTGGAAAAGATAACCTGCAGCCTCGTCGCGACGACAGCTCAGCATCCGTCTCTGAAGGTGCGGCAATAACAATGAGCTCGAGCGGAGATTCATCGATTGTCTATTCCGAAAAGCTCTGGGTTCCCTGGTGGTTCTGGGTACTCGGCGCTGCTGCCGTTTTTGTATGCGCGGCCCAGATTGGCTTTAACCGTTCACCGATTTGGCTTGTCATCGGCGGCATTATTTGTCTGGCCGTGGGCGTGTGGGTGCTGTTGACTATGTCGAAGACCACGGTGTCCGTGGAAGTGGACAGCACTGGTGAACGCTGGCTTCACGCTGGCACGGCAGTTTTGCCAGCATCGGTTGTTGCCAAATCCCTGGTGGTACCGAAGTCCGCACAGCGCAATGCGTTGGGCCGTCAGCTCGATCCAGCAGCATTCCTGGTTACGCACACGTGGATTCCCACGATGGTGCTGCTAGTCCTCGACGATCCGGACGACCCCACCCCCTATTGGCTGGTCTCCACCCGCCACCCCGAGGCACTGCTTGATAGTCTCTTCGACCGCTAGGTCACAATCTCTCACCGCCGCTACACGCTTGCCGACGGCCCCAGCGCCGCCAGAACCGTGGTAGTGGCGGTTTTCCTTTTTCCTAGGAAGCTATCCCGGCTGTGCGGGGATTAGGCACAGTCCTGACAGATGGGGAATCCATCGCCGTTATCGATTGCGATCATTGAGCGGTGCATCACCATGAAGCAGGAGCCACAGGTGAATTCATCCTCCCCCTTCGGGGCAACATCCATATCGAATTCTTCACCCGCGATGTCGGCAACCGGCAACTCGAACGGCTCAACAATTTCGCCGTCGTCAGTGTCGTCGATTTCCTTCTCAGCAGATGCAGCCTGAAGGCCCTCGAGGGAATCGGTCTCCAGCTCTTCGGTTTCACGAGTACGCGGGGCATCGTAGTTTACAGCCATGTCCCAAACCTTCTTTCTGGACCTTTGCTAGACATTGTGAACTGACTTTTTCTCGGAGAATACAACGCGTTGAGACGATTGACACCCTATACTCTCCAGTGCCTTTCTCAGCGGATATTAAGACAATTCACGCAATCTGTCATCTCTGCAGGTCAGAATAGGTTTCTATGCCCATAAGCCGAGGAGAGGATAACATGATGGCTATGAGTTCAGGCCCCGCAAGCACTTCGAGCACATCACATCGACGAAAAATTGTTCCCTACGTGGTGGTTTCCGTCGTTGCTGTAGTGATTGCCGCTACGTTGTGGGTATTGGCATTCCGCAGCCAACCGGCAAGTTATCCGGTGTCCTGTTCCCTCCCCGCGGCTGGCACCCCTGTTTCCTCCACCACGCTAATCGGAGAGCACGTCGTTCCACCGTCGGATGTTCATGTGCGCGTTTATAATGCCAACGGCAAAGTCGGCCAGGCTACAACCGTCGCCGAGCAATTGCGGCAGCTCGATTTTGTCCTCGATGAGCAGGTTCCCTACGGCAACGACCCTATTGTGGAAAACCAAGACCTCGGTTGCTTCGGCCAGCTGCGTTATGGCGAGGACTTCAATGGCCACGCCGCGGCGCTTCACGCTCTTTTCCCCTGCTTTGAGCTCATCCACGATGGTCGGCCGGATGCAACCGTCGATGTGTCGTTGGGTAAGGGGTTTAAGGATCTCGAAGTAGCCAGCCAGGTTGAGGAAACGATGTCCGCATTGAACCGTGGCGAACAAGCCGACCTAGAGGGTTTGAGCTCGTTAGGCTCGAGCACCTGCTCCTAGACCGACGCACTAATTCCTAGCCTTCGCGATAGCACCATCCAATGCCTCGAAGAACGCATCGGCAACTTCAGAGTTCGCCGCACCGACACCAAAGTCGAGCGGGTCTCCCTCCGGCCGGCCAGTAACGTTGGCACACTGAGTGAATTCCGGGACCCTAATCCTTGCGCCTGCTTCAGCCGCAATCAGAGCACCAGCTGCATAATCCCAAACCTTGATGTCGTGTTCGTAATACGCATCAACACGGCCGTGCGCCACCATGCACAAATCCAGCGCCGCCGATCCCATGCGCCGAATATCTCGACACTCCCCCAGCAACTGCGACGCTATCCGACCCTGCACCTGCCGGAGACTAGCGGAATAGCTGAATCCCGTTGCCACAAGTGTCTTTTCCAGCTCGGCCGTTGGGGAACAACTAGCGTCTGCACAGTGCCGTCCCGTCGAGAAACCTGAGCGCCCTCTCCCTTAGCTGCACTGTAAATCTCTCCCGAGGACGCATTTGCCACTGCACCCGCCACTACCTCATCGCCTACGGCGCAAGCGATACTCACAGCAAAATTGGGCATGCCGTAGAGGAAATTCACCGTACCGTCGATGGGGTCTACAATCCAGGTCACCGCTTCGCCCTCGTTGGCAGCCTGCGCTGGGGAACTCGCGCCGTCGTCAAGCCCGCCTTCTTCGCCCAAAATGCGGTCAGAGCTGCTAAACGTCTTGATAAGCGAACGAATGAGCTCCTCAGATTCACGGTCGACGACGGTGACGGGGTCTACAGCTGAAGACTTCGTTTCGGAGCTTGCTAAAACGCCATCGGAGCCGAGTTCGAGCCGACGACTGGCGATGTGCGCCGCGGCTGCGCGGGCGATAAGTACCGCGCGATCGCGCAATTCCCTGACGCTGGGTCGCACGGAACCGGGGCTATTCGACGCACTAAACCCCCTATTATCTGCCCTGCTAGCGAGTTGTTCGGTGCCACGCGAGTTAATGCTCATGCCCCCATTGTGTCTGGTTCGTACAATTTGAGCTATGGGACAACGAATTGGATTTGGCATCGACGTCGGAGGCTCTGGAATCAAGGGTGGCCGCGTGGACCTTGATACTGGGCAGCTTATTGGTGACCGCATTAAGATTTTCACGCCACAGCCGGCAACTCCGGAAGCGGTTGCGGAGACCATTGCAGAAATTGTGGACATTGCGAAGTGGGATTCCGATGTCGGCATCACGATTCCGTCCGTCGTACAGAATCAGATTGCCTTGCTGGCCGCCAATATTGACGGTTCTTGGGTTAATACGAACTGCCAAGAGCTCTTCGCTAAATACCTGCCCAACAACAAGGCGCACGTGCTTAACGACGCTGACGCTGCCGGCCTCGCTGAAGTCCAGTTTGGCGATCCGGGCAATAAGACAGGCGCCGTGTTGTTGCTAACTTTTGGTACAGGCATCGGCTCCGCGCTTATTCATGACGGACTGCTCTACCCCAATTCGGAGTTAGGCCACCTCATCATTGATGGCATGGAGGCCGAACACTTTGCATCCGCGAGAGTTAAGGATGTGGAGGGGCTCGGCTTCGAAGAGTGGGCTGAGCGCGTGAGCAAGGTGCTTAAGACCTACGAGGCGCTGTTTTGGCCGTCACGGATCATCGTCGGCGGCGGAATCAGTCGCGAACACGAAAAGTGGATTCCGCTGTTGACATGTAAGACTCCAGTTGTCCCCGCAAGTCTGGATAATAATGCGGGTATTGCTGGCGCCGCCTTTGCAGCTGACCAGGGACTTTACCCTTAACCACTTTCATTTCTTATATGGGGATTGGTAGCTACGTGTCGGGCGTGACACGTGCTTGAAGCCATGCCCCGTGGCGGCGATTTTCAGAATTGGTTTACAATAAGAAGTTGACTCACGGCAAGGTTGAATAATCAACAGGCTCGAGGAGGATTGGGAAAATCGAATTCCAGCGCACTGCTTCGATGAGGATTTTCACCGATTACTTCTTCGCTAGGAGCCAGAAAGCAACACTGATGACCGTGGCACGAAAAGGTCAGCTCTGAATGTTTTCCATTCGGCTAGTTGGCTATAGACGAAGTAAAGGCGCACCACTGGCGCGTTGAGCTTCTCTTCGACCGAGAGAAGCTGGCGGCGGCTTTGGCGGCGCACACAACGTACATCGTGAAAGGGCGTTCGTGGCAGGCAACGAACTGGGGCAAGCTCAGGACCAATCCACCGGGAGTGGCACCGGTTCAGCTACTCCTGCAAAGAAGGCTGTAAAGAAGGCCATCAAGAAGGCAGTGAAGAAGACCGTGGCAAAGAAGACTGCCGCGAAGAAGACTGCTGCCAAAAAGACGGCTGCTACCAAAACTGCGGCGAAGAAGACGACCGCTAAGAAGGCAGCGGCCAAGAAGACCGTGAAGAAGGCGGCCAAGAAGTCCGTCGCTAAGAAAACCACGCGTAAGGCCGCCGCCAAGAAGGCAACTAAGCGGACAACGGCTGCGAAGGCCACCGCGGCCAAGGCTGCTGCAGCGAAGGCGAAGGACGCGCAGGCTCTCGACGCAACTGAGAACGAAGAGCTCGAGGACGAGGAACTCGACCACGACTTGGAGCAGGAGCAGGACTACGACCCGGATCTGGATGATGATCTCGAAGACGATGATCTTCACGACGATCTGGATGATGACGACCTCGAAGACGACGACCTCGACGATGATGAAGAAGAGGACGACGAGGACGAAGACGAGGATGAAGAGGACGAGGGCGACGAGGTCTGGAACGAGGACGAGTCCGCTCGTCTGCGTCAGGCCCGCAAAGATGCTGCCCTCACCGCCTCCGCCGACTCTGTCCGCGCCTACCTCAAGCAGATTGGTAAGGTCGCGCTGCTGACTGCCGAGGAAGAAGTCAGTCTGGCAAAGCGCATCGAGGCCGGTCTGTATGCGCAGTACAAGATTGACGAGGCCAAGGAAGCCGGCGAGCGCATCGCTTACGCTCAAAAGCGCGACTTGCGCGAGATTTCTCGCGACGGTCAGCGCGCCAAGAATCACCTGCTCGAGGCCAACCTCCGTCTTGTGGTGTCCCTGGCAAAGCGCTACACCGGCCGTGGCATGGCTTTCCTCGACTTGATTCAGGAAGGCAACCTCGGCCTGATTCGTGCGGTCGAGAAGTTCGACTACACCAAGGGCTACAAGTTCTCCACGTACGCAACGTGGTGGATTCGCCAGGCCATTACTCGTGCAATGGCCGACCAGGCTCGAACCATTCGTATTCCGGTTCACATGGTTGAGGTCATTAATAAGCTCGGCCGTATCCAGCGTGAGCTGCTCCAGGATTTGGGCCGCGAGCCCACTCCGGAAGAGCTCGCTAAGGAGATGGACATCACCGAGGAAAAGGTTCTCGAGATTCAGCAGTACGCTCGTGAACCCATTTCGCTGGACCAGACCATCGGTGACGAGGGCGACTCTCAGCTCGGTGACTTCATTGAGGACTCAGAGGCAGTCATCGCTGTGGACGCCGTCAGCTTCACGCTCCTCCAGGACCAGCTTGGCGACGTTCTGGAGACTCTCTCCGAACGTGAAGCCGGTGTCGTCCGCTTGCGCTTCGGCCTTACCGACGGCATGCCGCGTACCCTGGACGAGATTGGTCAGGTCTACGGTGTGACACGCGAGCGTATCCGTCAGATTGAGTCCAAGACGATGTCCAAGCTGCGTCACCCATCGCGTTCGCAGGTTCTGCGCGACTACTTGGAGTAAAGTTTTAACCTGAAGTTGTTCAGGGGCTAACAGCTAGACCCAGAGAATCGGGCTTGAATGAGGTTTCACACCTTTTTCGGGCCCGGTTCTCTTTAAGGGGGGGGCTAGGGTCAGGGCCAGCGGGTTACTGACTGCGTTTATGTCAAAAATGGCCTGAAAAATGGCCTGAAAGTGTCATAAACTCACACAGTTTCACATTTGCAGCCAAAAGCCCCGAACCACCAAAGTGGAACGGGGCGAAGGAGCATCTGAGCAACGCTAGGCGGAGAAGCCCGGTGGCGGTTCAGAGCACTGCTCCACCATCCACTACGGGCTACTACATACCCAGCTAGTACACGACGCCGAATACCCACTGCAGCAGCGTCAGCGATGCCACAGAAATCACGATCAGTGCGACGACGTTCAGCCAGACACCGGCCTTGACCATGTTGTCCATGCTGACGTAGCCGGAGCCGTAGGCGATGGCGTTCGGCGGTGTTGCAACCGGCATCATGAAGGCCGAAGTAGCTGCCAGTGCAACTGGTACGGCGAAAATCATCTGGTCGTGGCCCAGACCGATAGCCATGGCACCTACCAACGGCAGGAAGGTCGCAGCCGTCGCTGTGTTAGAAGTGAACTCGGTCAGGAACAGAACAACGGCACCGACGACAACTACGAGTGCAGCCACTGGCATCCAGCCGAGGGTAGACAGCTGCTCGCCAATCCAGTCCGACAGCCCAGAGGCACCGAACTGCGAGGACAGTGCCAGGCCACCACCGAACAGCAGCAGCACGCCCCACGGCAGCTCTAACGCATTTTCCCAACGCATAAGCTTAACGCCATCAGGACCGCCCGGAATAATGAACAGCGCAATACCCACGGTCATTGCGATAACCGCATCGGCGATCTTGGTGTCGGGCAGCAGCACCGGAACAAAGACCCACGCCAGCGCAGCCGCGATAAACACCATGAGCACGCGACGCTCACCAGCCGACATACGACCGAGGCGCTTGAGTTCATCACGCATGAGTTCGCGGCCACCCGGAATGTGCGTAATCTCCGGCTTGAACAGCACGTTCGTCAACAGGAACCAGGCACAGAACATGAGCACAATCGCCACCGGGACACCGAGCAGCATCCACTGGCCAAACCCAATATTGACGCCTTGCTCCGCCATGTAGGCCGCCAGCATAGCGTTCGGAGGAGTACCAATAATGGTGCCCAGCGAACCAATCGATGCCGCGTAAGCGATACCCAGCATCAGCGCGATACCGAAGTTCGACTTTGGCATCGGGTCATAGCTTGACGACGACTCCTCGGCCTCCTCCAGCGCATCCCCACCGGGGGTTTCAGCGACGGATTCGCTCGCAGAGCCCGTATCCTCTCCAGCAACCTTTTCATCGTGCAGCATTCGGACAATGAGGCTCAGGACGGACACACCGATTGGCAGCATCATCACGGCCGTGGCCGTGTTGGAGACCCACATCGACAGGAAGCCAGTAGCCACCATGAAGCCGAGAATCAGCATCTTTGGTGACGACCCCATGAGCACCAGAACCCACAATGCGACGCGCTTGTGGAGGTTCCAACGCTGCATCGCCAGCGCCAACAGGAAGCCGCCCATAAAGAGGAAGATGGTCGGGTCTGTGTACTTGCCCGAGAAATCCTTAATCTCCGCGAGGTTGAGAATCGGGAATAGAGCCAGCGGCAGCAGAGCCGTAACGGCAATCGGGATAGCCTCGGACATCCACCACACGGCCATAAGCACTGCTACACCTGCGGTTGCACGCAGGTTGTGATCGAGCTCAGCCGGCATAAAGAAGTACACGAGCAGGGCCAAGATGATACCGAGTCCTAGACCGGTGCGCTTACGGAAAAGCTCCCGGCTGAGGTATCCACGGTCTTGTTGGCCAGGTGACAGTTCCGGGGAGTTGTCGCGCGTAGATGTCGCTGCCACGATTCACGCTCCTATTTAATAATCAGCAGACATCCTGTATTGCACGCATGTTCAAACGTTTACCGCATGTAGGGGATGCCAAATGTGGGTACTTTCTGACACCAATATCATTACCAACACTCGGCCAAATATGAGATTTCACTAAGAAACCCCCGGCCGAAACTGCAGGCAGTTGGGCTTCGGGGGTGGATTACGGGGTTAGCTCATTTCCTGATTGCGTATCTGGCGTTGACCGAAAACTCCGGGCACAAAGTAAGACCGCCATTGATGTCGCTTCCGAACTCACTCCGATTGTTTCTTTGGCTGATCAGTACCCATCTGCTTAGAGATGCACTCGGCATACTCTCCAGAGGTGCGCTCGAACTTCTCGCACTTCGACATCGCATCTGATGTCGACGAATACAGCATCAGCGACACCACGGCGGCTGCAATACCCGTCACAATGCCGACCACGCCCAATCCGAACGAACCGCTGATGACCGCGTCTCCCCCAGCTGCCTGCACGCGTTTCTTAGCACTCATTGCCTTCGCCATCGCGATGATGCCCAGAACAATGCCAAAGACACCGAGGATGCCACCAACAATCATCCAGGACATCAAGAGTCCGCCGACGCCAAAGATCAGCGCCAGCACGCCAATAGTCCGACCGTCATTGCCTGGTACAGCTGACAAACCACCGCCGGTCAATTCCGACGGCCTCGACTTATCACTGCTTGCCGACATTCTTCTCTCCACCATAGATTGCTCAGTTCGTTTGAAACCCTACCAATTACGCAGGTAGCTAATGCGATCACGCAACTGTTCCTCCGTACATAGCGCAGTCGGCGGGCCACCACAGGCGCGCCGAACCTCGTTATGCACTTGACCATGTGGCTTACCGGTTCGCGCGGCTGTCATCGACACCAGCGTATTGAGCTCCTTCCGCAACTTCGGCAACACCTCACTGGCCACCTTCTGCGGCCTTGGGTACGCCGATCCTTCAATGCGGTGCACCGCGCCCCCTTCGCCTCCGCTTGACGACGATTCCCTCGCCTCCTCGCGGGCTTCCTTCTCTCGGGCACTGGCGGCTTTAAGCTGTTCATCCTGCCGCTGACGCAGCAAGAGTCGCATCTGATCGGCGTCGAGAAGCCCTGGCAAACCCAGATAATCGGCCTCTTCGGCGGAACCAGCAACGGTTGCGGTGCCGTAGGAGGAGCCGTCGTAGATGAGGTAGTCGAGTTCAGCATCCGCGCCAATGGATTCGTAGGCCGGCAGCAATTCATCGGGCTCATCCTTGCGGCGATTGGCCTCAGCGACCAAGTCATCTTCCCAGCCCTCCGAAGGCCGATCCGGCTTGCCGAGCACGTGGTTGCGCTGCACCTCCATCTGCGAGGCCAAGTCGAGCAGCACCGGAATCGACGGCAAGAAGACGGAAGCAGTCTCCCCCGGCATGCGGCTTCGCACGAATCGTCCGATAGCCTGCGCGAAGAATAGTGGAGTCGAGGAACTTGTCGCGTACACACCGACCGCCAGCCTCGGCACGTCCACGCCTTCGGAGACCATGCGCACGGCTACCATCCACTCATCGGTGGACTCGGAGAAAGTCTTGATTCGTTCCGACGAGCCCGGTTCATCCGAGAGCACTAACGCCACCGGCGTAGAGGCAATCTGCTCGAGAATGCGTTTGTACGCACGGGCAGTTGCCGCGTCGGAGGCGATAACCAGGCCACCCGCGTCCGGGATATGCTGCCTCATCTGCGAGAGACGGGTGTGCGCTGCCCGCAGCACAGATGGCATCCACTCGCCCTTTGGGTCAAGCGCGGTGCGCCAAGCACGCGTGGTCTCCTCTGGGCTCATCACAGTACCCAAACGCGCAGCGAACTCATCACCCGCGCTATCACGCCAGCGAGCTTCACCGGAATAAGCCAAAAAAACCACTGGGCGCACGACGCCGTCGGCAAGCGCATTGGAATAGCCGTACGTGTAATCGGCGACGGAACGCGAGTAACCATCGCCGTCCGGCGAGTAGCGAACAAACGGAATCGCCGCGTCATCGGAGCGGAACGGCGTACCAGTTAGGCACAGGCGGCGTTCGACATCACCGTAAGCTTCGGAAATACCGTCGCCCCAGCTCTTGGCATCGCCGCCGTGGTGCACCTCATCCAGAATCACCAATGTCGGCCGAGCGGTGGCTACGGCATGGTGCTTAAACGGATGCACTGCGACTTGGGCGTAGGTCACAACAATTCCCTGGTAGGAGGGGTTTACCACACCCTTGGCGTTGGTGAATTTGGGATCCAACGCAATCCCCGAACGAGCAGCGGAAGCAGCCCACTGCACTTTCAGGTGCTCAGTGGGAACCACGACGATGATGCGCTCGACGATCCGGCGCGACAGCAACTCACTGGCGATACGCAGGGCGAAGGTCGTCTTTCCTGCGCCCGGTGTCGCCACTGCAAGGAAGTCCTTGGGGTTAGTCGCCAGGTATTTGTCGAGGGCCTCATGCTGCCATTTACGAAGCCCGCTCACTTGCGACGCAGGGACTTGTAAATCCGCTCGCAGTCAGGGCATACCGGTGAACCCGGCTTCGCCGACTTCTTCACAGGGAAGGTTTCACCGCACAGAGCAACGACGTAGGAGCCGTTGACCGCGGAGTTCACGATCTGGTCCTTCTTGACGTAATGGAAGAACTTCGGAGTGTCGTCCCTCGTCGACTCATCGACGCGGGTATCGGTGCGTTCAATCGTCTTTGTCGTCTTCAATGGAGTGCTCACAGATTCCAATTGTGCCCCATCGGTCAAATTATGCCTAGCGACCCAGGTGCTGGCCGCTGCTGACTGCTGCCTTCCACAGCCATCCACAACATCGCTGTGACTACGCGAGCATGCGGCTGCAACGGGCATAGCTAGTTGAGACGACCCCACGCCACAGGCGTATGCTAGACAACCATGGCGCGAATCAATGACCGTCGCGACTCCGCGCTGCCGAAACGCGGAAGTTCCCGGCGACGCAAGAAAGACGCGGCGTTGATTACCGACGCCCGCGGCTCTCGGATTCGCAACTATGACCACCGCCGCCACGTCTACGCGGCTCTGCAATGGTCTCGCATTCCGCTGCTGCTTCTTTCCGGCGCTTTTTATCTGTGGTGGGATGTGCCGTGGATCGCAGCGATTCTCATGGTCGTCTCCGTACCCATGCCGTGGATCGCGGTTGTCATCGCCAATGGCGTTGGAGAACCCGCTGACAAGCGTAAGCCGCGCGTCTACAAGCCTGGAGTTGTACGCGAGCAAAACCGCAGATGGGAGGAGCAGCAGCGCCAGCGCGCCCTCAAGGAAGCGGAGATGCGCGCGCTCGGCTCTGCCGCCAGTACCGAAGACACCGACGCACCGCCACAGTCCGGTAGTGAGACCATCTCAACCCCCTTCGATGACGCAAATGTCATCGATATGCCGGAAGACGACGATCCGTCGTCAAGCTCCCCTAACTAGCCCCTCCGCCCCGCTTTACGACGAAGGTAGTGCCTACGATGACCTTTTCCCCCTCCACCTTCACCCCACCGACTGATCAGCAGCTTCGTGATTTTGTCGAATGTGCGGAGGAATTTGCCACCGCGCTCAGGCGCCTTGAGTTTTCCAGCGAGTCACTGCGTCGAGTCCTAGGCGCCGAGGGACTGGCCGCGCTGGACCGCGGTGAGCCCGGCGTTGTCGATGTTCTACTTACCGAAACTGAGGGCGTTTCTGCGGACACTGTGACCGCGTTGCGTCTTCTCATCCTGGGCGACTTCGCCGACGCAGACCAGCTATTTGGGCCTGCTCTGACGGCCAAGTTACTGGACAGCGGCATACTTGCCGGCACCGCCACCAACGCACAGGTGTGTATCGATGTGCGCCCGGTTGAGATTGCGGGAGTCGACCGTATTGTCTTTTCCGACCGCGATGCCTCTATGAGCGATCACGTTCCTGGACCCAATCATGTCTTGGGCGTAGGGCGGGCTTCCCGCTCCCTCCTCGATATTTCGCCGACCTCGGCGGTGGAATCCGTACTCGACCTCGGTGCCGGTTGTGGTGTCCAGAGCCTTGCCCAGCCGGATGCAAAGTCGATTGTCGCGACGGACATTCACCCCCGGGCGCTGTTTTTTGCCCGCGCTACTTTCGCAGCAAATGGCTTCGACCAGGCGCAGGCCCTCGAAGGCTCGTGGTTTGAACCGGTTGCAGGCAAGAAGTTTGACCGCATTGTGGCGAACCCGCCGTTCGTCGTAGGGCTGCCAAGTGTGGAACATGTTTACCGTGACTCAGGATTGAATCTGGACGGTGCCACCGAACTTATGATCCGCGGTCTGGCCGACCATCTCACCGACGGCGGCACGGCGCATCTGCTCGGCGCCTGGGCCCATATCGAAGGCGAAAGTTGGCAACAGCGCATCGCCTCTTGGCTCCCTGCTGAAGGCCTCGAAGTGTGGGTAACACAACGAGATGTCGCCACGCCGGCGGAATACATCGGCACCTGGCTTCGAGACGAGTCCATCGACCCCCGCAGCCCAGAAGGCTGCGAGCGCTCCCGTGCCTGGCTGGAGCACTTCCGCAACAGCGGCGTGACAGGCATCGGGTTCGGCTACATCACAGTCCAACGCATCGACGGCCCGACTTCCGCTGTGTGTGAAGAAATGCCGCAGCCTTTGGCCGCTCCCTTCGCCGCCGAAGCCGAGGAGTATCTCGGCCGCGCCGAATGGCTTCGCGCACAAACTGCTAACACCATCCTCGAAGCTGCCTTTACTGTGCGACCCGGCGTCGCCTTAGAACGCGTTTCGCTTGCCGACGTCGACAGCGGCCAGGGCTTCACTGAGTTCGATACACGCATCTCACGCACCGACGGCCCCGCCTGGACACACTCAATCGATGAGTCCGTCGCAACCATCCTGGGTGCACTGCATCCCGAAGCTGCCCTGGGCTCCGTCATCGACATCATGGCAATGTTTGGAGCCTTTGATGAGTCCGAAGTCCCTGCAATCAAGGACGCCCTAGTTCCCATCGTCGTTGACCTGGTTCGCCATGGTCTGATTCTCCCCACCGAGCTCTTGGAGGATAAACAGTAAATGAAAGCCGTTCTCACCCGAGTTAAATCCGCGTCAGTCACTGTCGACGGCTCCGTTGTTGGCCACGTTGACGGAGGCGATACCGGCGCCATTTTGGCGCTCGTAGGTGTTGGCCGCGAGGACACTGCCGATGCTTGGGAAACGATGGCCCGCAAGATCGCGGAGCTGCGCATTCTGGATGGCGAGCTCAGCGCTGTCGACGCTGGCGCCCCGGTGCTCATTGTTAGCCAATTCACGTTGATGGGGGCGACAAAGAAGGGACGGCGGCCGTCGTGGGTAGACGCGGCTCCGGGCCCAGAGGCCGAACCCGTCATAGAAAAAATTGTCGAGAACTTGCGCAATCGTGGCTTGACGGTCGAAACGGGACAATTTGGAGCGATGATGGAGGTCGCATCCGTCAATGATGGACCCTTTACAGTTCTCGTAGAATGCTAGTCGCGGCAGTTTTTCTTAACATTATATTTGCATGGCAAAATTACCCTATTGACATTCATCAACTTTCACGGGAACATTTCCGTAACTCCGTGCGTTGTAGTTATTGAGTCCACTTAAAAATCCAGGAGGCAGATTCATGAAGAGTGCCGATATTCAAAATGACGAACTGGAAGGTCAGCCACGGGACAAGGGGCGCCGCACTGGCAATAACTCCAATCCGTCCGCCGATTTGGTTCGTGTGTATTTGAACGGCATCGGAAAGACTGCTCTTCTCAGCGCTGAAGAAGAGGTGGAACTTTCTAAGCGCATTGAAGCCGGTGTATACGCCGAGCATTTGCTGCAGACCGGCGCGAAAATGACCCGCGCAAAGAAGCGTGATGTCAAGATTTTGGCAAAGGAAGGTAAGGCTGCACGCGCCCACCTACTCGAAGCCAATCTCCGTCTTGTGGTCTCGCTGGCGAAGCGCTACACCAACCGCGGTATGCCTCTGCTGGATCTAATCCAGGAGGGCAACTTGGGCCTAATCCGCGCCATGGAAAAGTTCGACTACACCAAGGGCTTCAAGTTCTCCACTTACGCAACGTGGTGGATTCGCCAAGCTATTACCCGCGGTATGGCTGATCAGTCGCGCACCATTCGCCTCCCTGTTCATTTGGTTGAGCAGGTCAACAAGATTTCTCGTATCAAGCGTGAGCTCTACCAGCAACTCGGCCGTGAGGCTACGAATGAGGAATTGGCAGAGGAATCCGGCATTCCAGAGGCCAAGATCGAGATGCTGCTGCGTCAGTCCCGCGACCCGGTGAGCTTGGACATGCCGGTGGGCACTGATGAGGAAGCTCCTCTGGGAGACTTCATCGAGGACTCAGAGGCAACTGATGCCGAGGAGGCAGTTGTCGCTTCCCTGCGTCACCACGATGTCCGCAAGGTTCTGTCCACTCTCGAGATTCGAGAGCAGGAAGTTATTAAGCTCCGCTACGGTCTCGACGATGGCCTGCCCCGCACGCTGGATCAGATTGGCCGCCACTTTGGCCTGTCTCGCGAGCGCGTCCGCCAGATTGAGCGGGAAGTTATGTCCAAGCTCCGCGAGGGTGACCGTGCTGACAAGCTGCGTGAGTACGCAAACTAACGCCACATGGCGGTGACATCGATAGGGTTCCCACTTTCAGCCCTGAGATAGAGCTGGACTTCAATGCCGACCCCGTGCGGGAGTTTCATCCACACTGGCGGTCGGCGTTTTCGTCTGCACGTCGAGCTTTCGACATCGCGTACGCTCCCTTACGTCTCAGCAGCGCCCACCGAACCAAGCTTTTCGCTGCCCAATCAGCACCAAAGCCGCTGGATTTGCGAGCCCTAACATCTTTCTTGCGCAAGTGTGGTTATCCTAATACTTGAGTGAAAACTTTTAAGACTGTGTTATCGGAGGAAAACCGTGAGGGATTTGGTTGACACCACGGAAATGTACTTACGTACGATTTTCGAACTCGAAGAAGAGGGCATCATTCCTTTGCGTGCTCGCATTGCCGAACGCCTTGAGCAGTCGGGGCCGACC
Organism: Corynebacterium sp. MSK047; assembly: GCF_030232285.1. NCBI lineage: Bacteria > Bacillati > Actinomycetota > Actinomycetes > Mycobacteriales > Corynebacteriaceae > Corynebacterium > Corynebacterium sp. MSK047. Next base: position 27,757 of record NZ_JASPJI010000006.1, read on the forward strand.
GTTAGCCAAACCGTTGCGCGCATGGAGCGCGATGGCCTTCTCGTAGTTGCCCCAGATCGCAGCTTGCAGCTTTCCGACGAGGGCCGCAGGCTGGCCACGGCTGTCATGCGTAAGCACCGCCTAGCTGAGCGCCTACTTACGGATGTCATTGGCCTCGAATGGGACAAGGTTCACGACGAAGCCTGTCGCTGGGAGCACGTAATGAGTGACGAGGTCGAGCGCAAACTTCTCGACGTGCTTGACTCTTACACACGCTCCCCATTCGGCAATCCGATTCCCGGTTTGGGAGACCTCGGTGGGACTCAGTCACCAGAGCCGTTAGAGAACGTTCGCCGACTGTCCGATCTAAACCCCGGCGAGTACACCGTTGAGATCGTCCAGATTAACGAAATCCTGCAGGTCGAGCAGAGCTACATGAAGCGTCTCCACAAGGCTGGAATTATGCCGGGTACTGAGGCACTTGCCGAGGTTGCCGCCGGCCGCGTGACTCTCGCCCGTGGTGATCATTCTCTTGACATTCCGGATACTCTGTCTCACGCAATCATGGTGATTATCAAATGAAACTCCTCGTCACTGGTGGTGCCGGCTACGTCGGTAGCGTGTGCTCGGCAGTATTGATTTCTCTTGGCCACGACGTCACCATTCTGGACAACTTCTCTGTTGGCAACCGTGATGCAGTGCCGGAGGGCGCGACCCTAGTCGAGGGTGATGTGGCGGACAAGGCCTACGAGGTTCTGTCCTCCGACAGCTTCGACGGCGTCGTTCATTTCGCTGCGAAATCGCTTGTTGGCGAGTCTGTTGAGGTTCCTTCCGACTACTGGCACAACAATGTGGGCCAAACCCTGAAGCTACTCGACGCAATGCGTGATACCGGTACGAATAACCTGGTGTTCTCTTCGACAGCTGCAACCTACGGTGAGCCAGAGAAGACACCAATTACCGAAGACATGCCAACCGCACCGACCAACCCTTACGGTGCCACCAAGCTGGCCATGGACTACGCCATCTCGTCTTACGCCAAGGCATACAACATCGGCGCTACCAGCTTGCGTTACTTCAATGTGGCGGGTGCCTGGGGCGGTTTTGGCGAAAACCGTGAGGTGGAAACTCACCTCATCCCCCTGGTACTGCAGGTTGCGCTCGGTCACCGCGACAAGATTATGGTCTTTGGCAATGACTGGCCGACTCCGGACGGCACCGCGGTTCGTGACTACATCCACATCAAAGACCTCGCCGATGCGCACGTCTTGGCACTGGAGTCCAACACGCCGGGAACCCACCGTATCTTCAACCTCGGTTCTGGCGACGGCTTTTCGGTTCGCCAGGTTATTGAGACCTGCCGTAAGGTCACTGGTCACCCGATTCCTGCTGAGGATGCACCGCGTAGAGCCGGTGATCCGGCAACCCTTATTGCCTCTTCTCAGCGTGCCATGGACGAGCTCGGATGGAAGCCCAACCAGACGGAGCTTGAAACCATCGTCGCCGATGCATGGGAGTACACCAAGAACCTCGGCGACCGAGCCCACTCGGCGCACCGCTAGGTACTGCAGTACAGCTTGCAGGGGCGCTAATCAATACGCGGCATTTTCACCTTGTATACCCTGCGCAGTACCTCTTGTGCTGCCCCAAGAATTGTGCCGACGCACCTCGGCACAATTTGATTGGCGACCGCAATTTCCAGCAACTGAGTCAGTGAATGATTCGGTTGCTCCCCCGCTGCCTCATCGAGAGCTGTTTGCGCATAGTTCTCCAGCCCAGCCGCGAACTTTGCGATGGCAAAACACGCTAAAGCGTTAGCACGCAGGCTGCCGCGGTGGACGATTGCGGCCTCGCGCCAGATTTCTCCCATTGATTGCGCCAACTGCGTAGTAACGAAAATCATGGACATATCGCGCAAGGTGACGTTGGTCAGTGCTGCAGCAATGGCATATCCCGCGGTTTCATCGCGAACCGCCTCATGTGCATCCATCACACCATCGGCCACGTTTTCCACGGCCGCTTTTAGCATGTCGAAATGCTCGATGAGCGCGGGATTGTCCGAACCAATTTTGAGCTTCCTAGGCTGCTCAACGGCTGTCGCTCGTTCCCGGAGGCGTTCAATCAGAGCCCTGTCTTTACTGTCGCGGAATTGGCCACCGCGAAAATAGCTGCGGTACTCCTCATAGTTTTTGAAAATCTGCTCTCCCTGCCGAGAGATTAGATCTGCGTTCTCGGTCATCAGACTGTCACCGACAATGCCGACAATCTCTCCCTGCTCGTCCGTGACAACTTCCCCCGCAGCAATAGTGGAAACACCCGCCAAACGCACCTCATGCAGGCCGCCTTCTCGCAGCCAGCCTGTAATAGGTGTGGAGTCCTTTTCAATCCCCCAGGATTCGTCGATGATAAACACATCTGCGTGAGTGCATCCTTCATCGAGCAGGAAGTCCGCAGCTGCCCGCACCAAGTCAGGATTGCTCTCCATCGAAGCCACATCCTTGATCAGCATCGGGCCAGCATGCGCCGTCGGGTCAAACTCGACCTTGCCATCGATGAGATCTTCGACCTGCTGACGGTACAACGCCGCAATCACTACCTGCCCCCGAGGATAGAATCCAACGATTCCCGGCAGGTTCGTCAGAAAGACACTCGGCTCGATCTCAGGCATTTTTCCTGCACCAAAGTTCTTTTTATTTACCATTGATTCCTTACCCCTTTTCCCCCATTGGACTAGCTCGCCAGCGGACAATCCTCTCGCCATCTGGTGGCTCTCATTGTTATCGAATCCGCAATAGCCTTGCTTGTGCGCGACCGGAAAAATCGACCCATCTGTGGACTACTTTCAACTTGTGGATAACTGGAATAATTTCTGCGGTATCGTGGTTGTTTACTTCAAATGACGAAAAATGTGATGCAGGAGGTAGTCGAACGTGAGTGATCCGACCGACAAGCCTCAGGGCAATATGTACGAGGTAGTTTTCCCGGTTCCTGACGTAACGGGAAGCGAGGGGCATCTGACCCTGGTCATTGCACTTAGCGGTTATGCGGATGCCGGTAATGCCGTCTCGGAATCAGCTAGTTTCCTGCTGGATGCTCTCGAGCACCGTCCATTGGTGAACTTTTCTATCGACGAGCTGATTGATTATCGTTCTCGCCGTCCCTCTGTGACGATGAACCACGACCAGATTGTGGATGTATCCGATTTGAACCTGTCACTCAATGTGGTTCGCGACAACGTCGGTAAGCCGTTCTTGCTGCTTTCTGGCCCTGAGCCAGACATGCGGTGGGAGGCTTTCTCGACTGCCGTGGCAGATTTGGCGGAGCGCTACGATGTCGGTCGGACTGTGTCGCTGTACTCGGCGCCGATGACGGTTCCGCACACCCGACCGCTGGGCATCATCGCCCACGGCACAGATAAGCGGAAACTCGGTGATATGCATACCTGGGGAAACCGCGTCACAGTTCCGGGGGCTGCGAGCCTGAACATTGAGTACGAGCTCGCAAGCCGCGGTTGTGATGCCTTTGGTTTCACCGCACAGGTGCCACACTATGTTGCGGCCACTGAGTATCCGCTGGCGTCACTGCGGCTGTTGCAGGAGGTAGCAAAACTAGCCAAGCTCGAGCTCCCGCTTGAGGCGTTGGAGAAGGAATCCGCGCGGGTGGCGGAGCTGCTCAATACGCAGACGAATGATTCCGGCGAGGTCTCTCAGCTGGTCAATCTTCTCGAGGAACAGTACGACCAGGAAGTTCAACGTCGTCAAGAGCTGGAGACGTCTCCACTGCTTGGACCTAACGGCGAGATGCCTTCGGCCGACGAGATTGGCGCTGAGTTCGAGAAGTTCCTCGCTTCTCAACCACTGCGTCCAGTAGAGGATTCTTCCTTGCTTGACGACGAGCCGGAGACCCCGGCCAACTCGGATTCCTCGGCAACTACATCAGAGGACACTGACGCACACTCGGAAGAACCCGAGTCGGCCTCGGCGGACGATAGGTCTGCGGAGTTTTCTGTAGACGACACTGCCGAACAGCCTGAGTCAGAACAGCCCGAGTCTGAACAGCCTCGGGAAGAGCAGGCGGAAAGCGACGAATCCGGTGAACCGGAAAAGCCTCGCCGTCGGCGCGGCTGGAAGCCCTGGTTCCGCTTCTAATCCGGGGTTACCGCTAGGGTGGGAAGCGTGTCACTATCTGAAATGCTTCCCGACCTAGCTGAGGTTCCAGAGTCCCTTTTCGACGATGCGATTAGGGACTCGTTCATTGCCTGGACCAGGGATCAGGGCATCACGCTCTACCCGGCGCAGGAAGAGGCCGCTATCGGCTTGGCCGGTGGCGACCATGTCATCCTTGCCACTCCAACGGGGTCGGGCAAGTCGATGGTGGCTATCGCCGCCCATTTCTGCGCGCTTGCCCGTGGCCAACGCAGCTTTTACACGGCGCCTATTAAGGCCTTGGTAAGCGAGAAGTTCTTTGCCCTCTGCGAGGTCTTTGGCGCTGAGAACGTCGGTATGATGACCGGCGATGCCACCGTCAACGGTGGTGCACCCATCATCTGCGCAACTGCGGAAATTGTCGCCAATATCGCGCTGCGCGACGGGGCCGACGCCGATATTGACCAGGTGGTAATGGATGAATTCCACTTCTATGCGGATCCCGATCGCGGGTGGGCATGGCAAGTGCCCTTGCTCGAGCTTTCCCGTTCCCAATTCCTGTTGATGTCCGCCACTCTCGGAGACACCTCGAAGTTTGAAACCGACTTGAAGGAACGCACGGGACTCGACGTCAACCTCGTTACAGGTACGACGCGCCCGGTACCGCTGGATTTCCACTATGTCTACACACCAGTTCATGACACGCTGGCGGAGTTGCTGGAATCCGGCAAAGCCCCAATCTACATTGTCTTTTTCTCCCAGCGCCAAGCAGCTGAACAGGCGCAAGCACTGACCGGTCTGAAGCTGCTGACGAAGGAGGAAAAGGAGCGGATTCGCGAAGAGATTGGCGATTTCCGGTTTACCACGGCCTTTGGTCGAGTTCTTTCCAAGTTGGTGCGCCAGGGCATTGGCGTCCACCATGCGGGAATGCTGCCGAAGTACCGTCGTTTGGTTGAGCGTCTCTCTCAGACTGGTCTGCTGAAGGTCATCTGTGGCACGGATACCCTCGGCGTCGGTATCAACGTGCCTATTCGCACGGTGCTGATTACCGGTTTGGCCAAGTTCGATGGCCGTCGTAGCCGTATTCTCAAGTCACGCGAGTTCCACCAGATTGCTGGACGCGCCGGCCGTGCTGGCTACGACACCGAGGGCACCGTAGTTGTCGAAGCACCTGAACACGAAATCGAAAACGCCAAGCTGCGGCGCCGGGCCGGCCAGGATGAGGCCAAACTGAAAAAGTTGCGGCTGAAGTCTGTTCCCAAGGGCGAAGTGACCTGGTCAGAGAAGACCTTCGACAAAATCGTTTCTCAGCCGCCAGAGCCGCTGACCAGCCGCTTTGCAGTTACCAACGGTATGTTGCTCAACGTCATTGCTCGTGGTGGCGATACCTACGAACACATGCGTCATCTGCTGCGCACCAATCACGACACCCGCCACCAGCAAAATGAGGCTATTCTGACCGCAATTGAGCTCTACCGCGGTTTGGTCAACGCGGGAATCGTCGTCACGCATGGCGAGGGCGATGACTGCCGCTCCGAGCTGACAATGGAGCTGCAGCGTGACTTCGCGCTCAATCAGCCGCTGTCGCCTTTTGCGATCGCCGCGCTCGAACTGCTGGATAAGGACAGCCCGAACTACGCACTCGATGTCATCAGTGTGTTTGAATCAATTCTGGAAGACCCTCGCCCACTGCTCATCGCGCAGCAGAAAAAGGCACGCGGTGAAGAGATCGCCGCGCTCAAGGCCGAAGGCGTTGATTACACCGAACGTATGAACATCGTCGAAGACATCACATGGCCGATGCCGCTTGCCGACGAGCTGGAGGGTGCATTCGACACCTATGCTCAAGGCCACCCGTGGGTGCGTGAGTTTTTGCTGTCGCCCAAGTCTGTGGTGCGCGAGATGGTGGAAAAGGCCATGACTTTCTCGGACGTGGTATCTGAGTATGGAATTGCCCGCTCCGAAGGTATTTTCTTGCGCTACCTCACCGATGCCTGGCGCACTTTGCGACATACTCTCCCACCGGAAGCCGCTAACGAGGAGCTCCGGGACATTGTGGAATGGCTCGGCGAGCTCGTTGTACAGGTGGATAACTCCTTGGTGGATGAATGGGCGCAGATGGCCGATCCGGACAAGCCATTGGACGAGGAAACTCTCAAGGAAGCGGCTTTTGGCACCGACGAGTCGCGGCCCCTTACGGGCAACGAACGTGCATTCACCCGTATGGTGCGCAATCTCATGTTCCGCCACGTGCAGCTCTTTGCCTTTGAAAAGGAGGAGGAGCTGGCCGACCTGGACAACTACCTCGACGACGCACCGGATTGGCCTGCCGCGATGGATGACTACTTCGATGAATACGATGACCTAGGCATCGATGCAAAGGCTCGCGGTGGCGATATGATTTCGATTGACCGCCAGGCTGGTGAGGGCTTGTGGCACGTGATTCAGATACTTGATGATCCCGAGGGCGACCACGGTTGGCGCTTTGAAGCGGATATTGACTTGGCTGCATCTGATGAATACGGCGAGGTCAGGTTGGCATCGCTGCGAATTATTCAGGGATAGACGCGAAAAACCGGGCTGGAACTGCCAGCCCGGTTTTTGCTTATTTCGTACGCTACTGCGGCATGCGCCAAGAGAGCTTTAGGCAACAGCGTCTATGTATGCTTGCCGTACCAGTTCGGCAATTCGATTGAACTCGCCGCCGCGTACCGATGATGCGCGGTGAACCAGCCCAATGGTGCGTCCCGGCCGTGCCGGACCTTCGAATCGTGCAACAGCCAGGCCGGGGCGGTCGGCCTCAATCTTGACAGCCGATTCCGGTACAAGCGACTGCCCCAACCCACCGGCAACACACTGCACGACGGTCGATAGAGAAGCCGCCCGTGTTTCCAAGCTGGAGGTCTCGCCGTGAACAGCATCGACCTTGCGACAAATATCCAACACTTGGTCGCGCAGGCAATGACCATCGTCAAGCAGAAGCAAGTCCAAGTCCCTGATTGCCTCAAGCTTTACGTCATCCTTACCTGCCAGCGGATGATCCTCTGGCACGACGATGTAGAACTCCTCGTCGTAGAGGTAAATCTCTTCAAAGGAAGGCACATCGGACGGCAGTGCCATGATGGCTGCATCAATGGTGCCGGAGCGAAGTGATTCGATGAGGCGCTCGGTCGGCTCTTCGACGATCCTAGGCTTTAGATCTGGCAGCTCGTCACGAACCAACTGGAGGAAGTTGGGCAGCACGTATGGAGCAACCGTAGGGATAACACCAATGGATAGTGGTCCGGACAAATCATCTGTACGGCCAGAGGCGCGAGCAACAATCTCGTCAACAATTTCAGATGCTTGGCGGGCATATGGAATCAGACCGCGACCGAGTGGCGTCACCAGCACTCGGCGAGTCGAACGCTCTACAAGCTGCACCCCCAGTCCCTGCTCAAGGGTGGAAAGCGCTTGTGACAGGCTGGGCTGTGAAATGCCGAGGCGGGCAGCGGCTTGACCGAAGTGACCGGTATCGGCAATCGCGACAAAGGCACGTAACTGAGGCAAAGTGGGCCGATAATCTCTATTACGCATACCTATAAGCCTACACGAGCTTATTAACTTTTTCCTCTTGACGGTTCGGGAATCCATAGGCATAATGGTGTGTGACCCCAAAAGGAATACATTCAGGAGGATTCCATGGCAATTTTGACTGTTGGCGACAAGTTCCCCGAGTTTTCTCTGACCGCTCTGAAGGGCGGCAACCTGCGTGATGCAAACGCTTCTTCTCCGGATGACTACTTCGAGCAGGTAACCAATGAGTCCTACGAGGGTAAGTGGAAAGTCGTCTTCTTCTACCCGAAGGACTTCACCTTTGTCTGCCCGACTGAGATTGCTGCATTCGGCAAGCTGAACGAGGAATTCGAAGACCGCGACACCGTTATTCTCGGTGGCTCTGGCGACAACGAGTTCTCCCACTTCAACTGGCGTGCAACCCACGAGGAACTGCTGGACATCCCGTTCCCGATGTTCTCCGACATCCGCCACGACCTGATGCGTGCACTCGGCGTCGAGAACGCTGACGGTGTTGCAGACCGCGCAACCTTCATCATTGACCCGGACGGCATCATTCAGTTCGTCTCCGTTACCCCGGACGCTGTCGGTCGTAACGTTGACGAGGTTCTGCGTGTTCTCGACGCTCTTCAGTCTGAAGAGGTCTGCGCATGTAACTGGCAGAAGAATGACCCGACCAAGAACATCGACAAGATGGATGTTCTGAAGCAGGAGCTGAAGTAACTCATATGAGCATCGATAACCTTCGTTCCGGCCTACCGGAGTACGCCAAGGACATGAAGCTGAACCTTGGCACTCTCACCCGTTCTACGGAACTCTCCGAACAGCAGCTGTGGGGTACCCTGCTTGCATCTGCTGCTGCCACCCGCAACGAGACCGTTTTCTCCGAGATTGCTGAGGAAGCCAAGGAGCACCTGTCTGACGAGGCTTTCGAGTCTGCGCTTGGTGCGGCCACCGTTATGGGCATGAACAACGTCGCTTACCGCACTCGCCACATGCTCGGTGATGACTACGCACAGGTCAAGTTCGGTCTGCGCATGAACATCATCTCCAATCCGGGTGCCGAGAAGGAAGACTTCGAGCTGTGGTCTCTGGCAGTTTCTGCCATCAACGGCTGTGAAGCATGCGTGACCTCCCACGCAAAGGTCGTCCGCGATGCTGGTCTGACCAAGGAGCAGGTCTGGGAAGCTGTAAAGATTGCAGGCACCGTCTCTGGCATTGCACAGGCTGTCTTCGCTGAGGCTACCCGCTAAATATTAGGAGGATACGTTCGGCTTTGATAGTCGAACGCTCCCCCGCAGGATTTCCTGCTGATCAAATAACGCCCAAGGAACCAATTTGTACCGGTTCCTTGGGCGCTTTTTCTTATTCGTTTCGGCTACTGCTGCGGAGGGTAATAGCCCGGATTTTCCTGCGCGTCATTAATAACTCGCCGGCCACCGATGAGCTGGCGGTAGATGTGCACCTGAACCAGCATAGCCAGCGGCATTGTGTACAGGATGCCAATATAGAAGAGCATCGCACCTGCGGAAGAAACAATCGACGTCAGAATGAATGCAACAAGCATCGTCCAATATTGGGGCTTTACCAGGCGCCAAGCGACAACCGGCGCCTCAAGCGCAGTTGCTCGACCATCGAAAACAAGTAGTGGCATAGTCGCTGTAATTGGCATGATGAAAATCGACGTCAACAACAAAACCAAGTAGCCCAGTGGAATCATCGCAGCTGCAGCTTCACTGCCGTTGGCAGACAGGGATACTCCAGCGATGAAGAGCACCATCCCCGGAAGCATGGCGAGCAGCCCCACCAGGAACGTGACAATGTAGGCACCGATAAGAGATCCCCACCGGTTTACACGGAAGAAAGTACCGTAGCTCGGCACTCGGCCGTCGACAGCTTCGAATGCACCGCGCAGCATAAATGCCTGCATCGCGAACATGCCCACGGCAAATAGGAGTGCCATCGCGCCGAGAGTCGCGAACATCGACCCTAAATCCTCAAACGGAACATCGCCTGGATAGTTCGGCTCAAAGTCCGGATCGAAGTCACCAGATGCAAAGAGAATTGCCGCTGCGCCAACAATCAGGGCAACTAGTACGGCGAAGAACGTCAGCATGATGCCAAGCCAGGAAGCAAAATTGCTGTTTAGACTACGAAACGCCGCGGAAAAGGCACGTCCAATGTCGACCTTCGTCGACCCCTGTGCCACAGGCTTCACCGGCGGCTCATCGCCACCTGGCATGTTGACACCTGGAGCAAGCGCGCCGGCTGCAGGATTCCCACCTGCCGGTTGCTGCCAGTAGCTCGAGTCCGCACCATAGGGTTGCCCGGCATAACTATCGCGAGACTCGCCAGTACCGTAAGAAGGAATTTCGCCATAAGCCTGTTCACGGCCGTAAGCCTGATTCCACTCTGGCGAATCCTCTGGTCCACGCGGGCCATGTTGTGCGTCCGAATCGAACCCGTAAGGGTTGTAATCCTGCGAACCATCGTTGGGAAAACCGTGACTCTGGGAGTCATAGTTATTGGACTCATTGTCCCGGCTGCCGTCACCGTAAGGATCGTTGTTGCTATATGGATCGTTTGAGGTACTCATGAAGCAAATTGCTCCTGCCAAATTGACGGATACATACAAATAATGCGCACAACGGACTATACGTGAGACAAGCCCTTGATGAGTTTTTAAAGGCCGAAGTATAAGTCACATTATGCGCATGGACGTATTTAATTGGACGTTCTTACACGAGCTCCACCGCGGCGACTCCCTCGAATTCGTTCAGTGAATCACCGACACCCAACGCGCTACCACGCACGATGATGTCATACTTGCCCGGCGCGACTCCTGCGGTCTCCCAAGTGACCTTGGCGGTGGTATAAATACCGTCCTTGGCAAACTCAATGACAGTTGCTTGGTCCCAGTCGTCGGAAACAATCTCGCCGCGGTCATTCTTGATAAGTAGGTAGCCGTCTTCCAGTCGCAAGTCGTTATTCGGATTTGCCGCGACGAATTGGGCAACGGCCTTCTGCCCTACCGTGATGCTTGCAGTCGATTCGAGCACGTCACCAAAATTCTTGCCCATTGGTGCGGAATCGATAATCTTTCCTCCTGCTGGCGACGGCGGGATGATGCCAGTGAGATCACCTGCAGCACCACCCGGGTCGACAGCCATGCCGTCGGCAAGCGCGTGGGCGAGATCGTGATAGATGGAGATCATCGCACTGAGCGTGTACTTGCCGAAAGCCGTCGCGCCGCCCTCGTAGTCCTGCTGATCGTATTCCTCTGGGGTAACGACGTAGTGTCCATAGCTGTTGGTGTAGCCCTGGCAGATGACAGTGTCGATTGGAACGCCGAGGACTTCGGCGACGTGCTGACGCATGCGGTAACCCGACATCGTGGTGGGTTCAAGGCCGTTGGTGATCAAGGTGAAGCCACCGATGCGGGTGATGGAGAACATATGGGTCTGCTGGAGAAGACCATCGATGTAGCCCACTGGCAGCAGGCACTCTTTCTCACCCTGAATCTCCCCGATATTCTTCGGGAGTACGACGTTATTGAGCTGACGTACCCACGGTGTGCCTCCACGCTGACCCTCGTTGAAACCTAGGGCCGGTTCGCCGCCGCCGTCCTCCTGGCTACTGGCTGCGAAGGCCGCACCGAGGATTGCAGGTCCAGTGCGGTGTGGCTGGCCATCGGGCGTGAATTGGCCATCGATGTCGACATCGCCGAGGTTGACCCACTTGTGGACGGTGGAGATTCCGCCTCCTGGCAGTGCAATGGTCTGGCCTTGGGTAGCGTCAATCTGACGCTGCCCGAGAATGCGGGCGGACTCTGCTTCGTCTCCGTTGCCGGGACCCGAATTTGGCACGAGCCCCATGTTCGGGCTGATGTCACCCGGGCACGACATGGTAAATGCGGCGACAAAGGGGGCATCGGCCGGCTCACGGTGGGTAACCCCGCGGTCGACCTCGACCTTCCATGCTGCGTAGCCCTTGTTGTCGCCGTCGATGATGGTGTGCTCGGGGCCGAAGGTGGTCGGATGAATTCCATACCAGTTAATGAAGCCGACTTCGCGACCACCACGACTCACGTGCAGTGTATGGCTTTCCGGGTTGACTCCGTCGGGGAAAAGACGCTGTTCTTCCTCGGGGTTACGCCTGAATGCCTCCAGGGAGCGGTTAACACCCGCATCCTGGGCAATCCCCTTGGTCAGGTGGATAGTCGACGGCTGGTAATCAGCGTGTGCACGTTCAATAGCCTTGACCACACCGACGACTACAGCTTCGAAAGTGACGGGACGGAATCCGAGAGTAGTCAGGTCGACCATAAGATGGCCCGATGTACCACCCGGCGCGACATGCGTATGAGATGCGCAGATAAGCACGTTGCCCTCGTGGTAGAGGTCTCCGAAGAGAGCTCGCAGTCGCCGCAGAACTTCCATCTGGATGGACTGGAACATGAGCCCCATATCTGCGGTGACGTGGACGACACGGTTGTCGTTGTCATCACCGAAGATGAATGCACGCGCCATCTGGCGAAGACGCAGACCCGAGGTGGTCTGGTCCATGACCGCATACCCGTTCATGCCAGCGCCGAGTGGCTCGCCTGTCATGTCAGCCATTCCTCGACCGACATTCAAATTGGTGGTCGAATTCCCCGCGGCGGCAGAAGCCCCGTTTGCAGGAGCGGCGTTTGCCTTTGATGCACCATTTACGGCAGGCATCATACTCGCAGCTGACACGGCAGTTGCTCCGACGAGGAAGCCTCGCCTGCCCACTTGGTACGGGGCGCGTGCGGTTGGTTCTGCCGAATTCGACGATGATGCCATCTGGGGATCGAGCATGTCACATCCTCTTCATATTTCTTTTTGAATATCAATACATGGGAGATTAATCAGACAATCCCCTACGCGTGGCCTAATAAGCCAAAGTTCCCAAAATTCCCCCCGCGACAGCAGTAACCGATACAACATTCGCAAGGCAGTATCACTACCATGGACACAGTAGAATTTCGCAAGCTTTAGCGCGCTCCCCGCAGACACAACTTCAGAAAGGGCACCATGGCTCAGGCTGTCGGTTTTAACCGCGAAAAGTACATCGAAATGCAATCCGCTCATATTAAGAAGCGGCGCGCAGACATCGCAGGTGAAGGCGGCAAGCTCTATCTCGAAATGGGCGGCAAGCTATTTGATGACATGCATGCCTCGCGCGTGCTCCCCGGCTTCACGCCTGACAATAAAATCGCTATGCTCGATCGCCTCAAAGACGATCTGGAAATCATGGTGTGCATCAATGCCAAGGATTTGGAACGCCACAAGGTCCGCGCTGACCTCGACATCACTTACGAAGACGATGTGCTGCGCCTCGTCGATGTCTTTCGTGAACGCGGGTTTCTAGTCGGCAGCGTCGTCGTCACGCAGCTTTCCGACGACAACACCCTGGCAAAGAACTTCATTGAGCGCCTACAGCGACTCGGATTGAGCGTCATCCGCCATCGCAATATCGAGGGCTACCCGACAAACACGGAGAAAATTGTCAGTGAAGCCGGCTTCGGGCTGAATGAATGGGCGCAAACGTCGCGGGACTTGGTCGTTGTTACAGCGCCGGGCCCGGGCTCTGGAAAGCTAGCGACCTGTCTATCGCAGATTTATCACGATCACAAACACGGAATTCGTTCCGGTTACGCAAAGTTTGAGACCTTCCCTATCTGGAACCTGGCACTCGAACACCCGGTAAATCTGGCCTACGAGGCGGCAACGGCTGATCTCGATGACATCAATCTCATCGACCCTTTTCATTTGGCCGCCTATGACACCAAGGTCACCAGCTATAACCGTGATGTCGAGGTCTTCCCACTGCTGCGCACTCTGTTGGAGAAGCTCGCGGGCGAGTCACCGTACAAGTCACCGACCGACATGGGCGTCAATATGGCCGGTTACTGTATCGACGATGACGAAGTGTGCCGAGAGGCATCCAACCAGGAAATCGTTCGCCGTTACTACAAGGCTCTTGTCGACGAACACAAGAACAGCGCAGACGACGAAGTCTCGCAGCGCATTGCCATGATTATGAGCAAGGCCAACGTGTCGACAGCCGCCCGCCGAGTCGTCGCACCAGCGCTTGAAGTTGAGAAATCTACCGGGGCGCCGGGCAGCGCAATCGAATTGCACGATGGCACAATCATCACGGGCAAGACTTCTGAACTACTCGGATGCTCAGCAGCAATGCTCCTCAACGCTCTCAAGAAGCTCGCCAATATCGACCCGGACTTGCACTTGCTCTCCCCTGCTGCCATTGAGCCAATTCAAACGCTTAAGACGCATCACCTGGGCAGCCGCAACCCCCGCTTGCATACCGACGAGGTTCTTATCGCCCTTTCCGTGTCGGCGGCCACCAGCGACGATGCCCGCGCAGCCCTCGCCGAGCTGAAGAACCTTCGAAACTGTGATGTCCACACCACTACCATTCTGGGCAGCGTGGACGAAACAATTTTCCGCAACCTCGGTGTGCTAGTGACTTCGGAGCCTAAGTACCAGAAGAAGGCTCTCTATCAGAAGCACTAAGCCATACCAGCAGCTCACGCCGAAAATAGGATAACTGAGAGAGCAGACTAGAATAGTCCCCGTGAGCATCAGCAAGATTCTTCTGTACTACCAGTTCGCCCCACTGTCCGATCCGCGTGCCATCATGCTGTGGCAGCGCGATCTTTGCGAGTCGTTAGGGCTCAAGGGCCGCATTCTGGTGTCCGAGCACGGCATCAATGGCACCGTCGGCGGTGATCTCGATGCCTGCAAGAAGTACATCAAGAAAACCAAGCAGTACCCCGCTTTTCACTCCATGCAGTTCAAGTGGAGCGAAGGCGGCGCTGATGACTTTCCAAAACTCTCCGTCAGGGTTCGCGACGAAATCGTCGCTTTCGGTGCTCCGGGTGAGCTGAAAGTCGATGTCGATGGTGTCATTGGCGGCGGCACACATTTGAAGCCGGAAGAGGTCAATAAACTGGTCGAGGAACGCGGCGACGATGTCATCTTCTTCGATGGCCGCAACGCAATGGAAGCCGAGATTGGCAAGTTTAAAAACGCTGTCGTCCCGGACGTAAAGACCACGCACGACTTCATCGACGAACTGGAATCCGGTAAGTACGACTGGATGAAGGACAAGCCGGTTATCTCCTACTGCACCGGCGGCATCCGCTGCGAGATCCTCTCCGCACTTATGAAGAACCGCGGTTTCGAAGAGGTCTACCAAATCGACGGCGGTATTGTGCGCTACGGCGAAAAGTTTGGCAATAAGGGGCTGTGGGAAGGCTCCCTCTATGTCTTCGACAAGCGCATGCATATGGAGTTTGGCGATGGCATCGAAGACGAGGACTACGTACAGCTCGGGCACTGCGTCCACTGCGGCAAGCCCACAAACACCTTCCAGAACTGCATCAACGAAGATACCTGCCGTCGTCAGGTGCTTATTTGCGATGATTGCTGGGAGCACACCGAGACACAGCACTGTGGGCGCGAGGACTGCAAGGAAGTTGCCGAAGAGCTAGCGGCGGCAAAGTAGGACGCTCCCTGCTGCCATCGGACTATCTCGAGCACCTCTTAATCAGCACAGATGTGGGTTGTCTCCCCAGACGCGGCTAATCTAGTAGGCAACCATGAGTACTCCTAGCCGTTCTGATAAACCAGCTCCACGTGCCCAGTCGGGAAACCACCACTCCGGCCACCGCAATTCCGCCAGGCCACAGCGCTCTGGCAAACCTGCTAAGGACACGCGTAAAAAGGAGCTCTACCAGCTCGCTGATCAATTGCCGATTCGGGAGGCTCGGTCCTTCCGACGCCGGCTAAAGCGAGCATCCGCGCCGAAGGCGCTGTCTGCAATCTCTGCAGACCTCGACTTTGCGCTGGAGCGGTTAGAAGATCGTCGTAAAGCGATTCCTCGCATCACCTACCCTGCCCAGTTGCCGGTGTCCGCGCGCCGCGACGACATTGCAGAGGCAATTGAAAACAACCAGGTCGTCATTATTGCTGGTGAGACTGGCTCTGGTAAGACTACGCAGATCCCGAAGATATGCCTCGAACTGGGACGTGGCGTGCGGGGCAAGATTGGTCACACTCAGCCACGTCGTATTGCGGCGCGTTCCGTCGCGGAGCGCATCGCCCATGAACTGGGCGAAAAGATTGGACAGCACGTCGGCTATGCAGTGCGTTTTGATGACCGCGTGGGCAAGGATACCTGCATCAAACTGATGACCGACGGTATCCTACTGGCCGAAATTGGCCTCGACCGACTGCTGCGCGAGTACGACACCATCATCATCGATGAGGCGCACGAACGCAGCCTCAACATCGACTTCCTGCTGGGATATTTAAAGCATATTCTGCCGCAGCGCCCAGATCTGAAAATCATTATCACTTCGGCGACGATCGATCCGGAACGGTTCGCTCGTCATTTCGCGCCTGACGACGAGCACCCTGCGCCCATCATCGAGGTGTCGGGGCGCACCTACCCGGTGGAAATCCGCTATCGCCCGCTGGTGCGGACCGTTGTTGCGAAAAATGGGCAAGAAAAGGAAGTCGCCATCGAGCAGATCGATGGTGTTATCGCAGCGTGTGAAGAGCTCATGCGGCTTGGCGACGGCGATATCCTGGTGTTCTTTTCGGGTGAGCGAGAGATCCGAGAAGCTGCCGAAGCCATCGAGGGCAAACACTGGAAAGGTGTAGAAGCCGTTCCACTATTCGGTCGGCTATCTAATGCAGAGCAGCATCGGATCTTCACTCCGCATTCCGGGCGTCGCATTGTGCTGGCGACCAACATTGCGGAAACGTCGCTGACGGTCCCTGGTATCGAGTATGTCGTCGATACTGGTACCGCACGCATTTCCCGCTACTCCACCCGCACGAAGGTGCAGCGCCTGCCAGTTGAGGACATCAGCCAGGCATCCGCGAATCAGCGCTCTGGACGCTGTGGCCGTGTAGCTGATGGTGTGGCGATTCGTCTCTACAGCGAAGAGGATTTTCTCTCGCGCCTCGAGTTTACGGATCCGGAGATTCTGCGCACCAATCTCGCGTCGGTTGTACTGCAAATGATTTCACTGCGGCTAGGCGCGATTGAGGACTTCCCCTTTGTCCAGCCACCAGAGCACAAAGCAATCCGCGATGGCATTAACCTGCTCACAGAGCTTCAGGCTATTACCACCACGTCGGGGTCTGATGCCCCCGAGCTGACGGACATCGGCCGACAAATTGCCCGTATCCCAGTCGACCCGCGTCTTGCCCGCATACTGGTCGAAGGGTACGAGAACACCACTCTTGGGGCGGTAACCGTCATTGTCGCCGCTTTGTCTCTGCAGGATGTTCGCGAACGTCCACTGGAGTTCCAGGCTCAGGCAGATCAGCTACATGCCCGTTTTAAGGACACCACCAGCGACTTCAACTCCCTACTGAAGCTCTGGGAGTACCTGGAGGAAAAGCGTCGCGAGCTTAGCGGTAACCAATTCCGCAAGATGTGCAAGCGCGAGTACCTCCACTATCTGCGCGTTCGCGAGTGGCAGGACTTGGTGCGTCAGCTCCACCAGGCAACGGCCGAGCTGGGCTGGCATCTTTCGGCCCGCAGCTCAACCAACGGTGTCGACAATCCCGACGAGGTGGCAAAGTCACTGTTACCGGGTCTGTTATCGATGATTGGTACGCGCGAGGGCGAGGGCAAGGAATTTACTGGCACCCGCAACACTAAGTTCCTCATTCACCCCTCGTCCGCGTTGGCAAAGAAGCCGCCTCGCTGGGTGATGGCTGCGGAAATCGTCGAGACCTCGCGCACTTTTGCGCGCAACGTCGGCACGATTCAGCCGCAGTGGGTAGAGAAGGTAGCCCCTCATCTGCTCAAGCACCAGTACTCAGAGCCTCACTGGTCTACTAAGCGCGGTGCAGCGATGGCTTACCAGAAGTCGACGCTCTACGGCGTGCCCGTGGTGGTTGATCGCCTGGTGCCATATCACCGAGTCGATGCCGACGCCGCCCGCTCGATCTTCATTCGCTCTGCGCTTGTCGACGGCGAATGGAACACACATCACGAGTTCTTCAAGAACAACCAGGCCAAACTTGCCGAAGCCGAGAAGATCGAGGAAAAGCAGCGTTCCCGCGGCATTGTCGTCGATGACGACGTGCTCTACGCGTTCTACGACTCCAAGCTGCCCGCCTCTATCACCACGGCCACCAATTTTGACCGCTGGTGGAAGAAAACTAAGCCCAAGCAGCCAAATCTACTGGACTTTGATCCCAATAAGCTCCTCAACCCCGAAGCCGGCGACATCGACGACAACGCCTTCCCCGAAATGTGGCAGCAGGGCTCGGTCGATTTCTCTCTGTCCTATAAATTCGAACCGGGCGCCCCTGATGACGGTGTGACTCTCCGTGTCCCCGTGCCTCTTCTTGCAGGTCTGCGTGAAGATGGCTTCGACTGGCAGGTACCAGGTCTTCGCGCTGAGCTCGCGGAAGCCTACATTCGCACTCTGCCGAAGGCACTGCGGAAGTCCGTTGTCCCCGCCCCGGATTTCGCACGCCGCGCGCTGGAGACGATGACTCCGTACTCAGGCCGCTTCGTCGATGTTTTTGCCGATGCTTTACGACGACTCGGAGGCTCGGGCATCAATGGTGCAGACTTTGCCCCTTCGAAGCTGCCAGCACACTTGCGCTTTAACTACGCAGTGGTCGACCGCCATGGAAAGATCGTCGATCAGAGCCGGGATCTTGCTGCGCTTCGAGACAAGCATGCCTCGACGGTCTCAACTGCTGTGTCGAAACGTTCGAAGTCTGCAGCACGCGAAGCTGTGAAAAAGTGGACTTCAGAGAACTTGGGCGCCGTCTCAGAAACGGTCAAAAGTACTGTCGACGGTCAGTCCGTCACGATGTATCCGACGCTGGTGACCACCAAGGATGGCGTGGCCATTGAGGTCAAACCAACTAAGGCTCAGGCTGAGGCGACGTTGGCGACCACAAATTTGACAATGTTGTTGCGGGATTGCCCAGTAAATGGTGCACAAATGACTAAGGGGCTTCCACTCCAGCAACGTGTTGGCGTGGACGCATGGCCACATGGGGGCGCCGATGGGCTTGTCGAGGACTGCCGTGTCGCAGTGATTCGCGACCGTATGATGGCTGCCGGCGGCCCGGTCCGCGATCCGAAGGAATTCGACAAACTACTCGAACACGTTCGTTCTGGAGTCGCCTCAGAGGTGCGCCAATTGGTCGTCGGCGTTGCCCAGGCAATGCCTCGTTATGTCTCGGTGGTAAATCAGCTAAACAAGTGGGAAGGCGATGCTATTAACGATATGCGTCGCCAGCTGGAGTTCATGTTCCCTAAGGGCGCTGTGGCAAGGCACGGTTGGCAGCACCTACGACATTTGCCACGTTATCTCCAAGCGATGGAGATTCGGCTTGAGGAAATGAACCGTGACCCGGACCGTGATGCCGAACGTGAAGATGAGGTGACTGAGGCCCGCGAATACTTGGCGGCAAAGCTTCAGCAGCTGCCTAAGGCACGTTCGAATTCCGCGGAGGTACGGGATATTCAGTGGCTCATTCAAGAGCTGCGCGTCAGCCTTTTCGCACAACGGCTGGGTACCGCCCAGAGCGTATCCCTGACTCGAATAAAGAAACGTGTGGATAAACTGCGTTAGTTCTTTTTAACCTCGTTGCCATTAGCCTGCGGTCCTTTCCCCTTGCGCATGCTGGCAATCTCTTGCGCGAAATCGTCCGCGGAGGAAAAGGACTTGTACACCGAAGCGAAGCGGAGATAGCCAACTTCGTCCAGTTCTTTGAGCGGCTCAAGGATGGCAAGGCCGATATCGTTTGAGTCCACCCGGGGCGTCCCTTTCTCGCGGAGGCTCTCCTCCACTTTTTGTGCAAGTTTCTTCAGCTGAGACTCTGATACTTCGCGCCCCTGGCACGCACGTCGAACACCCTGGATAACCTTTTCGCGGTTGAATTCCTCAGGGATTCCATCCCGTTTAACGACCATCAGCTGCGAGCGTTCAATCGTAGAAAAACGTTTGCCGCAATTCAGGCATTCCCTTCGGCGACGAATCCCCATACCGTTATCTATCAACCGTGAGTCCAAGACTCGTGTCTGATCATGATGACAAAACTGGCAATACACGGTCTCCAGTCTACGTCCCACCCCAACACCGGAAACTGGAATGATTATTGCGCGGAGTAGGAAGCGTACGTAGACGTAAAGGTGCTTTCGACCGCCTCACTTTGTCCCTGTTCAAAGACCATGCTGCCGAAAACTCCGAAGAAAGCACCAAGCCCTAGAGCCCATACCGCCATCAGGCGAGTCAGGTTAGTGCCTGCGGATACATCACTACGATTGGACTGCTGCGCCCTGCTAACGGATAGAGACGGACGCCCGTAGTTGACCGAGACATGACTGGGCCGCGACCTGTCCCTCCGCATTCGCGCCGATGAAGCCCCATTTCGATTGCGCTGTGCAATACGTGCACGCTGACCGGGCCGAACGATGTGCTGTGTGCAAGACGCACTACGTTCACCCCACACCAACGGGGCTTTCCGTGTCGTCCGAGCAGGGAGCTCGGAAACTTGAGAAAAGTCAATATCAGATGTGCTGCTAACACCAAGTGCGGTTGAAACCGTAGACATCATGTTTTCTCCCTTTCCAACGTTGACTCTCCCACCGTTGCCGGCCTGGAGAGAATAAGAGTTGTACGACCGTTTCCCGACGCTGTGGAGACTATGTCCAAGGGCGGATGCGGAGAATCCGTCTAGACCCTTTCATCAAACGACTGTTCGAGTAACTTGTCATGTTCGATTTATAACACCATGTTCGAATATTGTCTACTGCTATCCGGATTTATTTTCGATTTTCGACATCATCACCGCCTCCGAGCACGGATAATGTACACGTTTTCTAAAGAATTCAAGGGCGCACAGTGTTCGATGCTCGACGATTCGAACAGTTTTGAGTTATGATTCATTCGAAAGAGTTTGAGAAGGGATGTTCCATGGCTCAAAAGAAGAAAGCGAACCCTAAAACACTCACCGATCGGCAGCGTCGGATTCTTGACGTCATTTCGGATGCCGTCGTACTTCGCGGATACCCACCGAGCATTCGAGAAATTGGGGATGCTGTGGGCTTGAATTCCACCTCGTCGGTGGCATACCAACTCAAGGAGTTGGAGAAGAAGGGCTTTCTCCGCCGCGACCCACACAAACCCCGCGCGGTAAACGTAAGGGATTCGAAGTCCTCCGCTGGCACTTTCACTCCGGTAAAGCCTGGGCCAAAGGCTACTGGCACCACCCAAACTCCCGAGATGCCAGAGGACATGCCAGAGCCAATCTTCGTTCCTATCGTTGGACAGATTGCGGCTGGCAACCCTATTTTGGCGGAGCAGCATGTGGAAAGTCACATGGCACTTCCGATGGAGATTACGGGCTCTGGTCAGCTATACCTACTCAAGGTCGTGGGTGATTCCATGGTTGACGCGGGCATTCTCGACGGAGACTGGGTGGTAGTCCGTTCCCAAGACGTGGTCGAACAGGGAGATTTCGTTGCAGCCCTGTTTGAAGATGAAGCAACAGTCAAGGAATGGCACGAAGACGCTGCTGGCAAGTGGCTCATGCCCCATAATCGCGCCTTTGACCCACTCCCCGCGGAGCACGCCAAAATCCTCGGCAAGATTGTCAGCGTCCTACGCAGCCTCTAATTTCCCACATTTTCGTTGCCCGAAACAGACATAAACGGGCATACTGGGAACAGATAGTAAAGCTGAAATTTCTTAACAGCTAAGGAGCGGGGAATGTACGCAGAGGAACGCCGCCGGAAGATTGCGTCTTTGACAGCAGTCGAAGGGCGCGTGACGGTCGCTGATCTTGCGGAAGCTTTCGATGTCACAGCAGAGACGATTCGCCGTGACCTAGCTCAGTTGGATGCAGAGGGCGCAGTTCACCGCGTACACGGTGGCGCTGTGGCTACTCGTTCTTTTCAGACTGTTGAGTTTTCAGTTGCCGCTCGAAAGAACGCGCAAAAGGACGCGAAGCTCTCTATTGCCCGCTGTGCTGCGGATTTTCTGCCTGACTCTGGTGGTGGAATTTTTCTCGATGCTGGAACTACCACCGAGGCTCTTGCAGAGCTGATGGTCCACTCCCCTGATAACCGCCGTTGGTCGGTTGTCACAAACTCTCTTCCCAACGCCATCACACTCGCAGGATCGAACCGCATTGAGCTTCAACTCCTTGGCGGCCAAGTTCGCGTCATTACTCAGGCGGTTGCTGGCGATACGGCACTCCGCACTCTCGCGGTTATGCGTGCCGATGTCGCTTTCATTGGTTCTAATGCCTTGACAATTGACCACGGTCTTTCTACTGCTGATCCGCAGGAAGCGGCGGTAAAGCGCGCGATGATTACGAATGCGCGCAAGGTCATCGTTATGGCGGACTCGACGAAACTTGGCCGCGACTTTCTCGTCAGCTTTGCAGCATTGGAAGATATCGACGTCGTGATTACAGATTCCTCTGCCCCGGAACAGTTCGTCAACGATCTCAGGGAGCAAGGTGTCGAGGTTGTGGTTGCTTCATGATCCTGACCTTGACTGTAAATCCGTCAATCGATCGACTTGCTCGACTCGATACGGAGCTCAAGCGAGGTGGCGTGTTCCGCCTACCAATGGCTGAGGACATGGCTGGTGGCAAGGGAATTAATGTGTCCAAGGCGTTGCACTACGCCGGAGAAAAGACGCTCGCGCTCTACCCGGCATCGGACTCCGGAAAATTCACGCGCCTGTTGGAAGTCTCTGGCATACCCCATGAAGCCATCAACACGACTAACGAAGCCCGCGTTAATCTCACACTCGCAGAGCCAGATGGGACGACCACCAAGCTCAATTCCCCTGGCATGACATTGACGAAAGCGCACCGTAGGCGTGTCCTGGAGAAACTTATCCACCATGCTAAACACGCCACGTGGGTAGTTTTCGCAGGTTCATTGCCCCCTGGTGTCCCCAGGGATTTTTACGTTCAATGCACCGAGGCGGTGTATTCGGTCAACCCGAATATTCGTGTTGCTATGGATACGAGCGACGGCCCACTGACTGAGGTCGTTCGCGCATTTCCAAAGGTGCGACCTTTTTTGATGAAGCCGAACGCCTACGAACTTGGTCAAATCATTGATCAGGACGGCGAAGAACTTGAGGCCGCTGCAGCCGAAGGGAACTATCTTCCCGTAGCGCAGGCTGCTCGTGCGCTGAACGAGCTTGGCGTTTCCGAAGTCCTGGCCACTCTCGGCGAAGCAGGGGCGGTGCTTTCAGTGAAGTCAGGCGGTTGTTTCGCTGCTACCTCCCCCTCGATAGTCGCTCAGTCGACGGTCGGTGCTGGAGACTGTGCTTTGGCCGGCTACGTTATGTCCCGCGAACGCGGTGATAGCTACCAAGATGCACTAACCACCGCCGTAGCTTATGGGGCGGCGGCAACCAGTCTTCCCGGTACGACCATCCCCTATCCAGAACAGGTTCACCCCGAGGCCGGCCGGTTATGGCAGCTCGACACTTAGCTTTTCGATGCCTAGATAAGGAGCATTAGAAAACCATGTCTTCTTCGGCAGATTTTTCCGCTATTGCATCAGACCTAGCCGATGAGTCGACAGTGTTCCTTGACCTAGATATCGGTCCGCAAAAGGAGAAGATCCTTAACTATCTCATCGCTAAAGCTGTAGAGACCGGCCGCGCCACCGACAGCAACGGCATCGTCGCAGCAGCCCTCGAACGCGAAGAGAAGGCCCCGACAGGTCTGTCGGGAGGGATAGCCATCCCCCACTGCCGCCATGAGGACTGGTCGAAGCCGACCCTGATGTTTGCCCGCTTAACCAGCGCTACAGAATTCACCACACCAGATGGGCCGGCGGACCTGCTCTTTTTCATTGGTGTCCCATCTAGTAACAGCGATGTCCACGTCGATATTCTGGCCGCACTCGCAAAAGCACTTCGCGATAAGGGGTTTCGCGCAGCTCTTCGCGGTGCTGAAAGCGATGAAGAGACTGCCCGGATCATTAGCGAGCACGTCACCAAAGCGCCTCGTCGGAAAGCGAAAAAACCTCCGGCGAAGACCAATATCGTCGCCATCACGGCCTGCCCCACGGGCATCGCACACACTTATTTGGCAGCCGAAGCGCTTACTGGCGCGGCAGAAAGCATGTCTGATGTCACACTAACTGTAGAGACGCAGGGCTCGGCAGGAACCCAGGAAGCCCCCGCAGAGGCAATTGTCCGGGCCGACGTGCTAGTAATCGCAGCCGATATTGGGGTTACGGGGCTTAAGCGCTTCAGCGATAAACCACAGGTCAAAGTGCCAATTCGTAAGGCAGTCAATGAACCTACTGCGGTTATTAAACAAGCGAAGGCAAAAGCAGAACAATCACGGGTTCGCGCCTACGACCGAAAGGCGCCGCAACCTAAGGATGACCACGACAAGGAGGCCGGTTCGCAAACCGGTACTACAGGCGCAGACCCTTCATCTGAGAGGGTACAAGCAACTACGAAGGTGGGGGCACATAAATCATCGTTAGGCGGTGACAAAGCCTTCGGACACTGGGTTCGTGATGCCATTATGACCGGTGTCAGCTATATGGTGCCGTTCGTGGCCGCATCGGGGTTGTTGATTGCGCTGGGATTCCTCGTCGGCGGTCATCAGGTTGGTGTAGTAGCTGACGCCGTGACTAGGGATTTGCGGCTGCCGGAGATTATCGGACTCGATGCCCCGATTGCTGTGCCGACAGAAGATCTCGGCACCGTGCTAATTGATCGTAGTGGGCTGTGGCTGTATCTCGGCTCGGCGCTTTTTGCCATTGGCAACCACGGCATGCAGGTCATTGTGGCTGTAATGAGTGCTTATATCGCCTTTGGCATGGCTGGCAGAGCCGGCATTGCACCAGGCTTTATTGGCGGTGCCATCGCGGTCACGGTTGGCGCCGGCTTCCTTGGGGGCCTGGTGACAGGCATCCTGGCGGGACTAGTTGTAGCCCTACTGTTGAGGATGAAAGTCCCGGACTGGCTGCGACCGCTGATGCCGGTTGTCGTGATTCCTATGCTCGGCGCTATGTCCGTTGGGCTCACCATGTACCTGCTGCTCGGGATGCCGCTGGCGTGGCTGATGACGGCTCTGCAGCAGTGGCTGCAATCACTGGATACGACGGCGGCGTTCCTGTTCGGTGGTCTTCTCGGCGCAATGATGTGCGTGGATATGGGCGGAATGATCAACAAGGCTGCTTATCTTTTTGCCGTCGCAAACATCGCCTCAGCAGATCCCGCATCATGGAAGGTTATGGCCGCTGTGATGGCGGCGGGCATGGTACCTCCATTGGCTACATCTCTGGCAGTTGTGCTCCGACCAAAGCTGTTCAGTTCGGCGGAGCGTCAAAACGGCAAAGCGGGCTGGGTGCTCGGTGCGGCCTTCATTTCAGAGGGAGTAATTCCCTTCGCCGCCGCAGATCCGCTACGTGTGATTCCGTCGATTGTGATTGGCGGTGCCGTCACCGGTGGCACCTCAATGGCTTTGGGTGCGGCCACACGTGTTCCGCACGGAGGTATTTTTGTGCTGTTTGCAATCGACAACCCTGTCGCATGGCTTACTGCAATCGTCTTGGGCAGCATAGTGGCAGCAATTCTCGTTGTGGCAGCTAAAAGCCTGTGGCCGCGGCAAGTCAGCACCGATAATCAAAACCTAGAAGCAGACGTTTCAGCGGAAGCGTAGTTTTTACCGCACCGGCTGGTTTATCCCAACGAGCATTTCTACGATTTTCAGCAAACATTCCCCAACCCATCCGGGCAACCTATTAAGCTCAGAAATGGCATCGAGGAAATCGAGAAGCAGAAAGGCAGGATGCCGCTCGCATGGTTACTCAACATGTCCACGTCGGCTCCAAGGTGGGTATTCATGCCCGCCCTGCAACGGTCATCGCTGAGCGTGCCTCCCGTTTTCAGGAAGAAATTCTGGTCGAGCTCCTTGACTCAGACGAGCCCGACAACGAACCGGCCGATGCTTCATCCTCGTTGATGCTCATGGCACTCGGTGCCGAATTCGGCGATGAAGTCACTGTGACCAGTAGTAACGCGGTTGCGGTAGAGAAAATCGCCGAACTCATCGCCCAAGACCTGAGCGATTAAAAAGCAAAAGAGCTTAACGACGAAACATCGTGGCAACGGTCACGGGGTCCGTCGTTAAGCATTCGTGCGAGATTCTGCCCTGGACGGGTGGCCTACGAGCGGTTCTCGCCGATGCGATTGTAGAGCCAGTTCAAAATTGGATAGCCGATAATAATGCCGACCGACCCCCAAGCAATACCCTCCAGCGTCAGCGAACCAATGTCGAGGGTGAGGTTACCGATACCCGCGATCAGCGCGGTGGCGGCAGCGGTGAGATTAACCGGGTTGTTGAAGTCGACCTTTTCGTCCATCCAGATGCGCACACCGAGCAAACCGATCAGGCCGTAGAGCACCATCGTTGCCCCACCGAGCACGCCGGTAGGAATGGTCAAGATGAGTGCGCCGAACTTTGGAATGAAAGCCAGTGCAATGGCGGTGAAAGCTGCCACCCAGTAAGCTGCGGTCGAATAGACACGGGTAGCGGCCATAACACCGATATTTTCAGCGTAGGTAGTGGTACCAGAACCACCAGCTGAACCGGCGATGGTGGTGGCTAGACCGTCTGCAATAAGAGCATCGCCAGCGATGTCATCGAGGTTTCGGCCGGTCATGGCAGCAACAGCCTTGACGTGACCGACATTCTCTGCGATGAGTACTACGATGACGGGCAGACCAATCAGCATCGCATTGAAGTGGAACTCCGGCGCGTGGAATGCGGGCAGACCAATCCAGGCGGCATTGCCGACAGTTTCTGTAGCCTCGGGCGAGAGATTTCCAGTGGCAGCGGCGAAGACCCAGCCGATTAGTACGCCGATAAGGACACCCAGACGGCTGACCATACCGCGGCCAGCGACGGTTGCGAAGACAATGGATGCCATCGTGACAAATGCGACCAACGGCTGAGTGGCGAAGTTCTCCGTGGCGGCAGGCGCCAGGTTAAGTCCGATGAGAGCGACGATGGCACCGGTTACTGCAGGTGGCATCACTGCATCGAGGACACGCTTGCCGGCGAACTTTACAACGCAGCCAACGAGCATGAGCGCGATGCCGGCGCAGAGCACGACACCGAGCTGAACACCAATACCCTGCGCCTGTGTCGCGGTCAGTGGTGCGATGAAGGCAAACGACGAGCCCAGGTAAGAGGGCAAGCGGTTTCGGGTGATTAGCAGGAAGACAATCGTGCCGATACCCGAGAACAGCAGTGTGGTATTGACTGGGAAACCAGTCAACAGCGGCACCAGAAGAGTTGCACCAAACATGGCAATGACGTGCTGTGCGCCAATGCCAATTGTACGAGGCCAATCGAGGCGTTCGTTGGGAGCCACCACGGCTCCCGGTGCAATCTTTCGACCGTCACCGTGAATATCCCAACCGAAAAGACGGCCACGTTCGGCGTTTTCAGCAGGCGGATTTGCGGAGGTTCCCTGTTGGGTCTCCGCGTCAGAAGTAGAATTCATGGTTGTAATGCTAGTGGATGCCCACCGCAGATCACGCCACGGATACCGCATTAAACCCAGGACTGCCGGAGCTCTTTGTCGCTCTCCCTATTCCAACTCCGCTCTCCCTTTTCCGACTAGGCGTCGTTGCTACTATCCTCATTCGCATCCGCCGTGAAGTGAGGATCCGCTGCAGGTTCGATGCGGTATGCCGACAGTTCATCCGCGAGGCTAGTGGGCAAACGCACATCCATCTGGGTGCCTTGCTCTGTCCATGTCTCCGACAGCACGGTCGCATCTTCGTGGAGCATGGAGACAATATTGCCCTTGTCATAGGGAATCAACATATGGACGTGAGACTCCAACTCATTGAGAGCAAGCTCGAGTCGGGTCTCCAGTTCACCAATCCCCTCACCCGTTCGCGCAGAGACAAAGACCGCATCATCGAGCTGGTGGCGCAGTTGCGCCAGGGTAATGCCATCGGCCTTGTCCACCTTGTTGACTACCAACAGCTCGGGCGGAATCTCGGCCTTTTCTTCCTCCGCGATTTCGTTGATGACTTTGTTGACAGCCTTAATCTGCTCCAGCGGGAATGGGTCAGAGGAGTCTACGACGTGCATGATGACGTCGGCTTCGAGCACCTCTTCCAAGGTCGAGCGAAAAGCTTCAATGAGCTGCGTCGGCAAGTGGCGAACAAATCCGACCGTATCGGTCATAATCACCGTGCGACCGTCGCGAAGCTTGGTGCGACGAGTCGTCGGATCCAGCGTTGCAAACAGCGCGTCTTCCACCAGCACACCAGCGCCTGTCAGTGCGTTGAGCAACGAAGATTTACCCGCGTTGGTGTAGCCGACAATTGCCACGCGCGGCAGGTGTCCAGCCTTACGACGTGCGCGCTTGATCTCACGCGCAGTCTTCATGCCAGCTAATTCCTTGCGGATTCGCGCCATATCTTGGCGTAGGCGCTGACGATCGGTTTCGATCTTAGTTTCACCCGGACCACGCAGACCCACGCCGCCGTTGGAGCCCGCGCGACCACCAGCCTGACGCGATAGGTTGCCGCCCCAGCCGCGCAGACGCGTGTACAGGTACTGCATTTGTGC
This sequence comes from Corynebacterium sp. MSK047, assembly GCF_030232285.1. NCBI lineage: Bacteria > Bacillati > Actinomycetota > Actinomycetes > Mycobacteriales > Corynebacteriaceae > Corynebacterium > Corynebacterium sp. MSK047. Next base: position 56,117 of record NZ_JASPJI010000006.1, read on the forward strand.
CAGCGAGACCTGCGCCTTGCCCTCCTTGGACTTCGCGTGCTGAGCAAAGATATCCAGAATCAGCATGGTGCGGTCAATAACCTTGGCGTCAAGGCGATCCTCCAGCGCCACCAATTGACCGGGAGACAGTTCACCGTCGCAAATAACTGTATCTGCGCCGGTAGAGGCGACAATATCGCGAAGCTCGTTGAGCTTGCCAGATCCCACGTAAGTACCAGGGTCCGGCTTATCGCGGCGCTGCAGCACCATCTCTAAAACTTCCGAACCTGCAGTCTCTGCCAGTGCGGCGAGCTCCTCCATCGCCACTTCAGCTTCCTGAAGGGTCCCGGATGTCCAGACACCGAGCAGCACCACGCGTTCCAGTCGGAGCTGACGGTACTCGACCATCACTTCTTCAGACTCAGTATGTGCTACTGACCTGGTCAGCCGGCGCAGAGAGGAACGCGCCTCCAGATCCAAATCACCGACGGTAGGTTCCCTTTGCGTGCCGACGTCCGTTGCGAACGCATCCCCGGAGGCACTATCGGCGTTTTCGCCAGCATCGTTAGCGTCGATGAAAAAATCGTCCATCTCGTGCGAGGTGCGAGCTTGCTGCGACGTTTCGTCGCTGACCTCATCAAAGTTGTTGGAAAAATTCGTCATACTAGCTGCTATTGTCGCATGACAAGCCAAATTCTCCGCATTGTGTGCGGAGAATACCGAGCCGAAGCTCAAGACTTAGGCTGCAGAAGGTGGCCTGCGTGTCAGAACCAGTGCGACCGGACCACTCTTAGAACTACCACCAGTACACGTACCGCTGTCGGACATTCCGCAGTTGGAACAACCTCCGCCTGGGCACATGCCACCGAGGGATTCCCGGCGCAGTTGGCCGGTGTGTTCCATGCGGTCAAGGATGAGGTCTACCGTTGCTCGCTGCAATCCGGTGATTTCGCAAATCTTGCGTCGGGAGCTAATGCCCTGCGCAATTGCATCCTGAACGGCTTCTGAAGGCCGACGAGTAACCGTCGTATTCTTCCTGGCTCTAAAGAGTCCCACGGCGATAGCTCCTTTCCGTATCGCGATTCTTGTTGGATCTGATTTCTAGTTCGCAAGTGTGACTTAGTAGCTTTGCCGAAGCTACTAGGAATCAACGAGGCTTTACAGGAACAGCTTCAACCCTTGGAAAACAATCACGGCCAGTGCCCATGCAACGACCAGCTGCGCTAGCAAACCGAAGCCCGTCCACTTCAAGCCGATCTCTCGACGTTGTGCCGCGAGCGTAGCCACGCACGGTGTGTAAGCCAGCAGGAAGATCATGTAGGCCCAGACTGCTGCCAATCCATGTCCATCGGATGCATTGTCAAAGTCACGTCGAATATTCTCCGCGAGCGGGCTGGAGGCCTGTTCGCTCGAATCGGAGTCGGTGACGTCCTCCACTGCATAGGTCTGTGCCCAGGTAGAAATGACGGCTTCCTTGGCCACAAAGCCCGTCACCAACGGACCTGTCAGAGACCATGTACCGAAACCTGCCGGGTTAAACACAGGAGCAATAGTTTCGCTGACTGCACCGTATGCGGAGTCCTGCGGTGCCAGGTCTTCATCGGCAAAGGAGTGCCCGGAGACAACCGGGATAGACATCAGAAGCCATACGACGATGACGGTGCTGACGATGATTCCACTAGCGGTCTGCAGGAAGCCCTTCAGACGCATCCACATCACAGATAGTGCCAGCCGTGCGGTCGGAAGCTGGTAGGTTGGCAGATCAATGACCAGCGGTTCCGACGGCATGGTGCGCCACAGGGTCTTACGCAGTGCAAGGCCGGTCAGAACGATCAGCAGAATCGAGATCACGTACATAGCGAAGACGACTGTGCCCGCGCGTTCCGGGAAGAACACCGCACCCAACATGACATACACGGTTAGGCGCGCCGAGCAGGAGGTAAACGGAACCAGTAGAGCCGTCAAAATGCGGTGGCGCGGATTACTCAGCACACGTGTTGCCGAAATCGCTGGCACGTTACAACCAAAGCCAACAATGAGCGGAATAAATGCCTTACCCGGAAGACCAATTGCACGCATGACACGGTCAGCCACCACGGCTGCACGCGCCATATACCCTGAATCCTCGAGCACTGCGAGGCACAGGAACATGAGTGCCATCAGCGGAACGAAGGTCAGCACCATGCCGACACCACCGATGATGCCGTTCACAAGCAGCCCCGTGACAATCGGATGGTCCCATCCCATCGCTTCTAATCCACGGGTAACCAGATCTGCGAAATTACCGGTAATAAGGGTTTCCAAACCGTCCTGCAACGGCGCTGCCACCGTTGTCGTGATCTGGAAGACTGCCCACATGACCGCCAGGAACACAATCGGTCCGAGCACCGGATGAAGAACCACGTTATCAATGCGGTCAGAGAACGTCTGTCGGTCCTCTACCCCGCCCGTAGATGCCGCAACCGCCGCATCAATCGCGGCAAAGCGTGCGTCGTCCAGACGTTCAATCGAGTCACCATCGACCTGGCGAATCGGTGACGACACCGAACTACATCCGTCCAGAGCCGCTGCTACCGCGTCGGCCAACCGCGCCATTCCCGCTTTACGACGGGGATCCAGCGCCACCACCGGCATCCCCATAGCTGACTGCAATGCGTCCGGATTCACATCGATGCCCTTGGCCTTGGCAACATCTAGTTTGGTCAGAGCCAGAACGATGCGCTGGGGCTGTTCCGCCAATTCCGCGGCCATGTAGAGGCCACGGCCCAGTGCCGTGGCGTCGACAACGACAACGACGAGATCCGGGCGTTCTTCTTCCGGTTTCTCGATGAGCATCTCGCGAGTGAGCTCTTCGTCCGGACTCATGGCATCCAGCGAGTAGGCACCCGGGAAATCGATGACATCGTACTCAGCGGCATCGGTCTTCCACGCGCCGCGGCTGACCTCTACGGTCGTACCAGGCCAATTGCCCATCTGCGCTTTCGCACCAGTCAAACTATTGAACAGTGTTGACTTACCGGAGTTCGGTGCGCCGACCACTGCGACAACAGGTGCACCATCCTTTGCTGGCGCTCCGCCACTGCAAGCATGACAGCTGGGCGTGGATGCGAATTTTCGCGTTGAGGAATCCATAGGTGTTGTCATTGTTAACTTTCAGGAGGGAGGTGAGAAAAAGAGATGTAGGGAACCTAACCCGCGACGGACATCTTGTGCAGCGTGCTGCCATCGATGGCGTAGCGTGTTGCGCCAGCATGGACGATTCGCCCACCGCCGCTGGTGCTCCGCCCCACAGTGACACTCATTCCAGGGCGAAGCCCCAGTTGCGAAAGCCTGCGACACAGGCGCTCATCCACATGCGACGCTCCCAGAGTGACGGTTGCCCCCACCGGGACGTCGGCAAGCGATTGAATGTCATCCGACTGCTTTCGAGACCGCAACCCGAGCATGAGAAACCTCGCTTATATAGATAAGAATTAACCTAAGCAAATGGTGTTTACAGAGACGAGCTTACTCTTAGGCATGCCTAAATGGAAGAAACCGGGCGCGCCTAAGGAAAGTTATTTATGCCACACTTAATATTTGCCTATTTAGCGTGGCAGAATTGTTAGTCCCATCCGAATAGTTGCCGCGGCGTGGAGGAATGGTTCTAGGTACCCCAGAGCACAATGTGCTCACGTGCGATTCGCTAGTTCGCAGATGAAGATATGGGAAGTATCATCGAAAAGTATGACTACTGACTTGCGAAGCATTGGCATGGACTACCCCAGCTGGCGAGACGCGATGGAAGCCGCGATTGCCAGTGACAATCTGTCGGTCATCGGCGAGGTCCGCGGTGGCCAGCTGGTCCGTTTCGAAGATTCCTCTGGTGCGCGTCTGCACATCCTGGGTGTTGAACCATTTTCTACCTACGCCGGCTTCGCGGGCAGCCCGACCGTCACTGCCCATGTATCCAGCGTGGACGATGTCTTGGCGCTCGTGGAAATCGTCGAGGATGATCCCTCCTCGGATAACTTTGACAAGGTCATCGAGGTCGCTACCTGCCTGCTGTCACAGGGGCCAATGATTGTTGATGCCGGAACTCAGACTTTTGAGCATGTCGCGCTATCAGCTCTGGCAACTGATTTCACCCTCGACGCATCCGCTGAGGAGTACGAAAAGCGCACTGGGGCAACCCCGACAACATTGGACTTCGAAGGTGCTAAGGCAATTGTCGGAGATCAGGTCGGCAAGGCATCGCCTAGCGCAACCGTCAAACTGGCTGGTGTTATCAATAACTCCCGCAAGCATGTCAATGAGCTGACCGGCAAGAAGTTCTGGGTGCTCAACCTTGCTCTTCCGACCCCCATGGACGTACTTGTCCCCGGCGGCGACGAAGCTCCCCAGCCAGGTATGGTCGTCTCCGGCACTTTCTCACTGACCGGTGAGATCATTCCGCCTCAAGGTTGCGGAGGCGGCTGTGGCGATGGCGGCTGTGGTTGTGGCGACGGTGGCTGCGGCGGACACTAGTCCGCTAACTCCCCACCGCTTCCACTACCCCGCTAGGGCTCCTGCTGCACTAGCTACCAGTCACAGGGCTTCCAGCTCAATATCGCCGAGCGTGTGAATCACGCTCGGCCCGGTCAAGGTCGCCGAGAAGTCCCCATCCGCATTGCTGGCCTTGTGGACATCCACAGTCACCACACCGCCAGGCACCTTGACTGTCACAACCCCCTCAGTCCGGCCGGCATCGGCCAGCGCGGCAATAGCTGCCGCAACCGTACCGGTGCCACACGAGCGGGTCTCACCAACTCCACGTTCAATTACTCGCATGGACACCGAATCAGAGGCATCCAGCGGGGTGACAATTTCCACATTGAGGCCGTTCGGGAACATGGCTTCGTCGGCACGCACTGGCTTCGCGACACTACCCGCCGCTTCCAATTCCAGCTCCGCCAGAGCGGCGGCATTTAGGCCAGGCATGACGCAGGCCAAATGCGGATTTCCCACGTCGACACCAATCCCGGCGAATTTCTGGGCATTGTTGCCCGAACCGATGAACGCAGTAGCGAGGCCGAGGACTTCCGGCTGGCCCATATCCACCCCGACGACCGCGTGCCTGCGGCTGAGCTCATCAATCGAAACAGCGCGCAGCCCTGCTCGAGTGCCCACCCGCAAAGTTCCGTCGACGACACTGTCCGGGCTGTGAATCGCGGCAATATAGTGTGCAAAAACGCGGACACCATTCCCGCACATCTCGGCAACAGAACCGTCACTATTGCGGTAGTCCATAAACCAATCGCCGGCTTTAACCCCCTCCGGCAATGCCGCCAAAACACCGGCATCGACGAGTTTCCCCGCACGGGCAACCCGCAGGACGCCGTCAGCGCCAAGACCCCGCTGTCTATCGCACACTGCTGCGACCAGTGATTCGGTCAATTCAATCGACACCAAATCATCTGGAAAAATCAAGAAATCGTTTTGCGTACCGTGGCCTTTGGCAAATGAAACCATGCCCTTGATGCTAGCGGGAGGTCCGAATCTCTTACAGACCAAGTGCGGAAAACGCCTGTCCCGGCACGTCACCGGCAGCGTCTAGCCACATGATTCGATGATCACGGTTGAACCAGGAGCGCTGACGTCGCACATACCTGCGCGTCCCAGTAATCGTGCGTTCACAAGCCGTATCCAGGTCGTAAACCCCATCGAAGTAGTCCAGCACCTGTGCATAGCCGATCGCGCGACTAGCGGTCACACCTTCGCGCAACCCTTGCGCAATCAAACTCTCAGTTTCTTCCACCAGGCCAGCGGCAAACATGCCCCGCGTACGCTGTTCTATCCGCGGATTTAGCCATTCCGCCTGCGTGCGCAACCCCAATATGCGAGTGTTCCACCGCGGTGGCTTATCAATCGACGGCTTCGACGCTGCAAAAGGTTTACCTGTCAGCTCGATGACCTCCAAAGCCCGGACAGTGCGCCGCGGGTCGTTGGTCTCAATAATTGCCGCCGCATCCGGATCAATCTCTGCCAGCCGATCGTGCAACGCCGCCGGACCAATCTCGTCCTGCACTGCCTCCCACTTCGCACGTACTTCAGGGTCCGTAGGTGGAAACTGCCAGTCGTCCACCAACGCCTGCACATACATCATCGACCCGCCGACAAGGATGGGGACTTTCCCCCGCGCGCGAATGGCCTCAACATCCGCGACCGCCTCACGCTGATACGTCGCCACACTCGCCGGCTGCGTCACGTTCAGCACATCTAGTTGGTGGTGCGGAATCCCCCGCCGCTGATCCACCGACAGCTTTGCGGTTCCGATATCCATTCCTCGATACAGCTGCATCGAATCAACATTGACGACCTCACCGCCAAGCTGCTTCGCAAGCACCAGCCCCAAATCCGACTTTCCCGACGCCGTCGGCCCTACCACCGCAATCGGCACCGGCAAGCTCTCACTCTCGAAAGCCGTCACTACCCAGTTCACACTCCTGCACAAAAACTAAAAACGCGAGCTCTTACTTCGCAACACACTGCCAGCTGGCCACGTGGTAACCGATGCCGTAAGGCGCCCCGTCATAGTAAGAACGCTTTACGACGGTCATTCCAGACCCCGTCCAGCTTTCAGCAGCTTTACTCAGCTGCTGCCATAACTCGGCCGCGTACGCGCCGGGAGCTGGAAACACAATATTTTCCACGTTAATGCTTGAGCAGTCCTGACCAGCAATCAGACTGCACAGCGCATCAACCTCCGCTGCACCTTCAATTACGCCGACCGGGGAATCGTCCGCAAGGCCGAATGCGCCGTCGACAAGCACAAGCAGGCGCGAGTGACCGGCAGCGAGTGCCTCAGCGATAGAGTCGAAGCACGTTGCCTGAATGACGCGGCCAGTGGGTCCTTCAGAATTCCGTCGCGCGTAGTCTTCGATAAGCCAGCGTCCCAGCAGCTCAGGTAATTCGGTTCCACCGGACACCGTGACATCAACCCCATACGGAGAAAAACTGCCGGGTGCGCTGGTCTGGTGCGGGGACTTCGCCTGCATCCTGCCAGTGATAATAGCGACCGCGCCGGGCTCCCCGGGTTCGTCATGTCTCCACAGCGTCGCGACAGTTTCACGGGCATGACGGCGCAATTCCGTGGCGATGGGTGCAAAACCACCCAGCTCCTCGACGATGAGAAGCGCACGCGGAACGATAACAAGCCGAGGCAAACGCGAATTCACGTCCTCAACGCTACCGTGAGGGGCTAGTCGATGCCTTAATCCGGCGGTGTTACGCGCGCTGTGCCAAAATTTTTGGGATACTCAAGCACATACCGTAAGTGTTTGATGGCAGCCGTGTCGCGCGGCAGTTCTGCATGAAGATTGGAAGAGGTTTACCCACTATGACCGGTACCAGCAATTCCCCTAAGCCAGGTCCACGCCCGGGACCTCGACCAGGCGCAATGCCGGCTCATCGTAAGGCCCCTGGAGCTACTCCAGCGCCTGCGGGGTCGGCCGCTGTGGCACATGCCGTCCACAATGATCCAAAGAAGTTTGGCCGCATTGACGAAGATGGCACTGTTTGGCTGGTCACCAGCGCCGGCGAGCGCAATATTGGTTCCTGGCAGGCCGGCACCGTAGAAGAGGGTTATGCCCACTACGGCAAGCGCTACGAGGATCTAGCCACCGAGGTCGAGCTACTGGAATCTCGTGTTGTCTCCCACCCGCAGGAGGCAAAGACCATTTCTCACAACGCAGTTGAACTGCGTGAGAGCCTTGCCACCGCCACGGTCCTCGGCGATATCGATGCGCTGGATAAGCGCCTTGCAGAGGTCATTGCCACCTCCCACGTCGCAGAGGAAAAGGTCGCTCACGACAAGGCAGAGCGCCGTAAGAACGCCATCGCACGTAAGGAAGAGCTCGCTGCAGAGGCCGAAGAGCTCGCAGAGAACTCCACCGAGTGGAAGGTCGCCGGCGACCGTATCCGCGAGATTCTCACGGAGTGGAAGCAGATTCGCGGCATCGACCGCAAAACTGATGATCAGCTCTGGCGCCGTTACTCCCGCGCGCGTGATTCTTTCAACCGCCGCCGCGGTGCCCATTTTGCGGAACTGGACCGCAACCGTGCGGCTGCTCGCCGCGTTAAGGAGGACATCATTGAGCGAGCTGAGGCCCTGAAGACCTCCACTGATTGGGGTGGCACCGCTGCTGCCTTCCGTGACCTGATGGCTGAGTGGAAGGCCGCTGGTCGAGCCCCACGCGAGGTCGATGACAAGCTGTGGGCGCAGTTCAAGGCCGCCCAGGATGAGTTCTTTGGTGCTCGCAACGCGGTCAACGAAGCTCGAGACAGGGAGTTCGAGGAAAACGCTGCGGCCAAGGACGTACTGCTGGCTGAATACGAAGACCGCATTGATCCGTCCAAGGGCCTCGATCACGCTCGCAACGAACTGCGTCAGTTGCAGGAGAAATGGGAAGCCATCGGCTTTGTGCCGCGTGGTCGTGTGCGTGAGTATGAAAACCGCATTGGCGCACTGGAAAAGCGCGTCTCCGATGCTGCCGATTCGCAGTGGCGCCGTACCGACCCCGAAGCACAGGCTCGCGTCCAGCAGTTCGCCGACCGCGCAGCGGAGTTTGAGCAGAAGGCCGCCGAACTCGAGGTGAAGGGCAAGGATTCTCAGGCAGCCAAGGCTCGGGAGCAGGCCGAACAGTGGCGACAGTGGGCAGAGCAGGCCGCGGAGACTCTCAAGGAGCTCTAACAGAAGCTAGTTGTGTGTCGGGGAAGCAGGTTCTCACTCTCCGGCTTCCTCAACAGAATTCTGGCTCAGCTATGTGCTGGCAACGCGTCGATGGTTAAAAGTAAGGGGCTCTCTTCCGGAATGGAAGAGAGCCCCATACTTACTGCGCTAGTTAAAAAGTCTCACTACTCGTCGCTGACCTGTTCGTCCTTTTCGCCGGTCTGCTGAGAGACATTATCCGCGCTACTGCCCTGCTGGACACGATTGCGTCGGCGAGCGCGTTCACGGCGGTCGTCGACGACCTCAACATCCGTAGTCGTATTCGGGGTCAGGCCCGCCCGCAGGTAAACCTGCTGCGCGCGCAGTACCGGATCGGTGTCAGCGTGCTTGCGACGTTTCGTCGCGATTGCGAGCTGCTCCTTACTACGTCGGAAAGCGATGAAAGTCACGGAGATGGCCAGTAGAAAACTGCAGAAAATACCGAGCATCAGGCCGAAGGAAATACCCTCGCCGGCCAGTTCCTGTGGACGAGACTGACGCATCCAGCCAGCGAAGACTGAGTAGACCATCTGAATACAGGCAAAAAACCAGGTGACGAATGCGAGAATCGTCGTCCGCGTAATCAGCGTGGCAATAGCTAGCAAGACACCTACCACCACGAGAATGGAGTAAATTCGCTCCGGTCGAGTCGTGAAGTACTGATGCGCAACATCCGTATCCAGCAACACATCAAAGCCCAAAACGACGCCAGAGTGCGGAAGGAAGAAACTCGTAATGAGGCCGATGACGGCAACCATCATCGGAATCACCGCACGGCCGAGATCCAGCTCGCCAGCGGCCTTGCGCTCCTGAACCCGCAACGCCTGCGCGGATTCCACCGACTGCTCGCTAGTGGATTCCATATCACTTTCCGGCGAAGCCTTGTCACTACTCACAGCCGCATCCCTCACTTACACTCGTTTTCTCCGGGCGCCCAATCTTTGGCAAGCCCAGACCAACTCCGATCGGCGCGGTCGTCGGAGTCTGGCCGACCTCTACATTATCCCCCGCCTTAGTGCGGCGGTGTGTGAGCACACCGGAGTCAGCAATGAGGAAGTGCGGTGCGGAGTCGGTCACGCGTACTGTCACGTAATCACCTGGGCGAATCTTGCGGTCGACGATGCCTGGTTCGCTTTCCGACGGGCTGAAGTGCACCAGGCGGCCATCCCGACTCCGACCAGACATGCGATGAGTCTCCGCATTCTTACGGCCATCGGACTGGCTGACCAGCAGCTCGACTTCCCGGCCGACTAGCTTAGCGTTTTCTTCCTCGGAAATACGCTCCTGAAGCGCTAGCAGCCGACCATAGCGTTCCTTCACAACCTGTGGTGGAACCTGATCCGCCATGGTTGCCGCCGGAGTTCCCGGGCGGGGCGAGTATTGGAAGGTGAACGCCGAGCTAAAACGAGCCTTTTCCACCACGTCGAGAGTTTGCTGGAAGTCCTCTTCAGTCTCGCCTGGGAAACCGACAATAATGTCAGTGGTAATGGCGGCATCCGGCATTTTTTCCCTAACCTTCTCCAGAATTCCCAGGAATTTCTTGGTGCGGTAGGAACGGCGCATGTCTTTCAGCACTCGGTCGGAACCGGACTGTAGTGGCATGTGTAGCTGATGAACCACGTTCGGTGTCTCCGCCATGGCGTCGATGACATCATCGGTGAACTCAGCTGGGTGCGGAGACGTAAAGCGCACGCGCTCCAACCCCTCAATCTGGCCGCAGGCGCGCAGCAACTTGGAAAAAGCCGAGCGGTCGCGTTCCATGTCAGGGTCGGCGAAGTTAACACCATAGGCGTTGACATTCTGTCCAAGGAGGGTGACGTCAGTAACGCCCTGCTCCACGAGTGCCTGCACCTCAGCGAGAATCTCGCCTGGACGACGATCGCGTTCCTTACCACGCAAACTGGGGACGATGCAGAAGGTGCACGTGTTGTTGCAGCCTACGGAGATACTCACCCAACCTGCGTAAGTGGATTCACGCTTGGCCGGCAGCACCGAGGGAAATTCTTCCAGCGCGTCCTTAATCTCGACTTCAGCCCGGTCATTATGAGCGGCGCGTTCCAACAGTGCTGGCAACGAACCCAAGTTATGCGTACCGAAGACTACGTCCACCCATGGGGCCTTCTTTACGACGACGTCCTTATCCTTCTGGGCCAAGCAGCCACCGACGGCAATCTGCATGCCTGGGTGAGCATCCTTGACCGGTTTGAGCTGTCCCAACGTGCCATAAAGGCGATTGTCCGCATTCTCACGAACGGCACAGGTGTTGAAAACGACCAGATCAGGATTATCGCCTTCTGCAGCCGCTACATAACCGTTTTCTTCCAGCAAGCCAGACAGTCGTTCCGAGTCATGGACGTTCATCTGACAACCGAACGTACGTACCTCATATGTGCGAGGCGAAGACTGCTGCTGAGAGTTCAAAGAAGGGGTAGTCACGGCAGTTTAGGTTAGCTGTTTATGGCCCATTTCCCCAATCAACGATCCCTTTAAACCTGACGGGTCCGCAGCCGGCGTGCTAATCCGGCGTGCGGTGGCACCGGCGCTAATCTGTGTCCTCTTCGAGTTCCCGGTATCGCTCTTCTAACTGATCCCGAGCAATGCTCATGGACAATTCAGAGGGGAAACCACGCCGCGCCAGCACACCGACGACTTTGCGTAAATCCTTTTGCTTGGAGTTGAAGTCAGGTGCCACTGTTTTAATAGTGGCCGCTTTCTTCGCCGCTAGCTTCCGGGCGACTTCTTCTTCCGCGTTGTGCGTAATCTGCTCCAACGCATCTGCACGAAGCGAAGCATCAATGCCCTTTTCCTGCAGCTCCCGGTTCAAAACCATCTTCGACTTGCCGCGACTGGCAAAGCGCTGCCGCACCCATTCGGATGCGAAAAGCTCGTCGTTGACCAATCCACTTCGGGTCAGGTCATCAACGACTTCTTCAATCATCGAGGTTGGAAACTCCTCGACTGCCTCGAGCCTTTCTACGAGTTCCTTGCGGGAACGCATTCGCTGATCGAGCAAGCGCAGTGCCTTAGCACGAATCGGGGCCTTGGATTCCTCACGACCCGCATCGTAGAGCGAACTACCGTCAGCTTCCGCAATTTGCTGAGCAAGCTTTTCGATAGTCTCCCGCACATCGCGGCCGTTACGATCCTCCACGGTCCTCACTTTTCGTGTGTCGCGGCACTACGCCTCGAGCTAGCTAGTCTTCCAAATCATCGAAGTCGATGTCCGGCACGACATCGACAGGGGCATCGATATCGGTCTCGTCCTCGACCTCCGCGAATTCCCCGACGCCGAGCTTCTTCTTGATCTTGACTTCGATTTCCTGGGCAATTTCTGGATTCTCGCGCAGGTGCATACGAGCCTTTTCCTTGCCCTGCCCCAACTGATCGCCCTCGTAGGTAAACCACGAACCGGACTTCTTGACAATGCCGTTATCAACGCCCATGTCAATCAACGAGCCCTCACGCGAAATGCCCTCGCCGTAGATGATGTCAAACTCTGCCTGCTTGAACGGCGGCGACACCTTGTTCTTGACTACCTTCAAGCGCGTGCGGTTACCCACCGCATCCTGGCCATCCTTCAACGTCTGAATTCGGCGTACGTCACAGCGAACGGAAGCGTAGAACTTCAGTGCTTTACCACCCGTGGTGGTCTCAGGAGAGCCGAACATGACGCCAATCTTTTCACGCAGCTGGTTAATGAAGATGGCAGTGGTACCGGTGTGGGACAGCGCACCCGTCATCTTGCGCAGCGCCTGACTCATCAACCGCGCCTGCAGACCAACGTGGGAATCGCCCATTTCACCGTCGATTTCAGCCTTCGGAGTCAACGCGGCCACCGAGTCAACCACAATGATGTCAATAGCACCGGAACGCACCAACATATCTGTGATCTCAAGTGCCTGCTCACCGGTATCTGGTTGGGATACCAGAAGGTTGTCCGTATCTACTCCAAGCTTGCGCGCATAAACCGGATCCAGCGCATGCTCCGCATCAATAAATGCGGCAATACCGCCCTGCCGCTGCGCCTCTGAAATAGCATGCAGTGCGACTGTGGTCTTACCCGAGGATTCTGGACCATAGATTTCTACGATACGACCACGCGGGAACCCGCCCAGGCCCAAGGCCACGTCGATAGCGATATTGCCGGAGGGAATAACCTGAATTGGAGGACGATTGTCGTCCCCCAGGCGCATAACTGCACCCTTACCAAAGTCCTTCTCAATATTCGCCAGAGCTACATCGAGCGCCTTCAGGCGATCATTGCCCTGGTTCGAAGCCGTAGCCTTCTTACGAGCCATAGTTCGTTGTTCTTCCTCATTGTCATTGTCGCGGTCATTGTCGCGTACGGTATCGGGTTCTGGAGCCGTACTCAGAGAATGTGTCTCCCGATTTTCATCCAAAACAGAAACTTCGCTCACACTTAATTAGGCGCGAAACTAGCCGTTCCGGTTCCAAATTGGTCCGCGACACCTCTACTGCCGGTTACACCCGGAAGTTATACCGAATCAGACGGATTGACTTCATCAGCACTTTCGATAATATGCGAAACCCTGTTCGAATGGCAACGACACGCAAGAGCCGTCGGCAAGCATTCACCGTCGTCTACGCCGGAACCTATTCGTCAGGACCGTACCAGCGGTCTTCGGGAATATCGTGTTCCCTACACAGCGCCCACCAGATATCCCGAGGTTCGACCCCGTCCTCGAGCAATTCCGCGGGAGTTTTTCCATATTCCATCAGTACGTGGGAATGCAACAGCCACGGGCCGTGCTGAGGCCCAAATTCGTGGTTGACGAAGTTGTGAAAATCGGCCAATCGCATGAGACCAACGTACAAGATACCTGTCACTGATACCTACCTGGCCACCCTCTTTTCATAACCTAATCCCCGCTCCCCTGCCTGAACAGTGCTCAACCCATGGGTTTAAGATGAGAGCTGTGAATAATTCCAAGGTGTATGACCTCACTCTTATCGCTGCTTTCGCAGCACTGATCATCGTGCTCGGCGGCATTGCCATTCCCGTTGGCGGCCTCGGCGTGCCAATCGTGCTACAGAACATGGGCATCGCACTGGCCGGGATGATTCTCGGATTCAAACGCGGTGGCCTCGCCACTACCCTGTTCCTGGCTGTTGGTCTCGTGGGCGTCCCAAACATGGCGGGCTGGAAACCACTTCTCGCCGCACTTCCCGGCCCTACCGTGGGCTACATTGTCGGCTACTTAATTGCAGGTTTCGCAATCGGCGCGATTGCCCAGCAAGCACCACGGGCGAAAGTTTCACGAATCAGCGTCTTCATCGGCGCGGGCCTCGTTGGAGTTCTACTACAGTACTTCTTCGGATCTGTCGGATTGGCTTGGCGTATGGGACTTAGCTTCACCGACGCACTGATTACCAACGTCCCGTTTATCCCAGGCGACGTGGCAAAGGTTGTCGTAGCCGCGCTTATTGCTACTGCCGTACTGCAGGCTTTCCCTGATTTGCTTCCCGACGCTGCCAACCGTAAGCAAAGTCGTTTGGTTAAGGAAGCAGCCACCTCGGGCAATTAACCCCACAGAATTAGAAAGGGTCTCGAGTCGCACTATGCCCACCATCGCTTTTGACCGCGCTTCCGCAACCTATTCGGGACGCCAGATACTGAAGCCGACCACGCTAACTCTCACAGAGAAGCGCATTGGCATTATCGGCGAAAACGGTGGCGGTAAGTCCACGCTGGTGCGACTCATTAACGGCCTGGGCCCGGTCACTGGTGGCACGGTCACGTATGAGGGCATGAATGTCGCAAAGCAGGCAAAGGCAATTCGCAAGAATGTCGGCTTCATCTTTTCTGATGCGGATAATCAAATTGTGATGCCTACAGTCGCAGAGGACATTGCCTTTTCACTACGCAAGCGAAAACTACCAAAGGATGAGCGCAACCAGCTGGTGCAGGAAGCCCTCGAGCGGTTTGGGCTTGCCGATCATGCTGACGCCTCGCCACACTTGCTCTCGGGTGGACAAAAACAGCTACTGGCGCTGGCGGCAGTGTTAATTCTTAATCCCACGACCATTATTGCCGATGAGCCCACTACGCTCCTCGACTTGCGCAATCGTCTCCACATTCGGAGTATTTTCGCCCAGCTTGAGCAGCAAATTATCGTGGTCACTCATGATCTGGATTTTCTTATGGACTTCGACCGAGTTATCCGTGTAAGCGCAGGAGAAATCGTCGACGACGGTGCGCCGAAGGAAGTTATTGACCGATACTTCAGCGATATGACTCGTGCGGAAGAAGGCCGCTCATGATTCATCCAGCCGATGTCCCGTTAGGGCTTTACCTAAACCATAAGTCGCCTGTGCACAGGCTCCCGACGGCCCCCAAACTCATCATTGTCATCGCATTTTTATTGCTCACCGGGATTCTCGTGGATACCTGGCTAGGCGGGGCGATTGCCCTGGCAATTGTCACCCTCGCTTATGCGGTGGCCAAGGTGCCACCAATGGTTGCTTTCCGGCAGCTCCGTGGAGCCGTAATCATTTTGGCGCTGCTTTCGCTTCTCCTGTGGTGGCGCGCCGGGGGTGAGCAAGCGCTGACGACCTTCCTCGCGCTTCTCGCCGCAATCGCAGCGGCAATATTGCTAACGCTGACGACCCGCGTCAGCGACATCATGGATACTTTGACCACTGCGATGCAGCCGTTCGCCCGTTTCGGCCTACCAGTCGACACCATCGCGCTCGCACTATCGCTGACGCTGCGTATGATTCCGCTTCAGGTTATGGCCGCTGCCGAGGTACTGGAGGCTCGAAAAGCACGAGGGGCTGCCGGCTCAATCATTGCCTTCGGCGTACCTGTGGTCATCCGAACCATTAATCGCTCGAAGGCAATGGGTGATTCGCTAATCGCACGTGGTGAAGGTGAGTAGGAGAATTAATTGCCCTCACGCAGCTGGCGCATGCGCTCAGCAACAGCAGGGTCAACGTTGGAGGCAGCGCTTCCCTCGATGGACTTCTGAGCCTCGCCACCAGAGAGCTCGTTGCCACCGTTCATTTCTGCGCGGATTTGCTCCAGGCGAGAGTGCCCAGCAAGCTGAACGCCTGCGGCCTCTACCTCAGCCATACGCCCCTGAACCGAGTTCTGAGCCAGCTCGGCCTGACCAAGAGCGTTAGCGTAACGACGCTCAATCTTGTCACGAACCTGATCCAGATTAGGTGTAGCCCCCGAAGAAATCTGATTCATCGACTGCAGGGACTCAGAGACTTTCTCCTGCATCTTTGCTTGCTCCAGCTGGCTGAGGAGCTTTGCGCGCTCCGCGACCTTCTGCTGCAGCTGCATGGAATTACGCTCGACGGCCTTCTTAGCCTGAGCCGCCTGCTGCAGCGACTGATCGTGCAGAGCCTTCAAATCTTCTACCGACTGCTCAGCAGTAACCAACTGAGCTGCGAAAGCCTCAGCTGCGTTCTCATACTCCGTAGCCTTGGCAGTATCCCCCTCAGCACGAGCCTTGTCAGCGAGCTGCAATGCCTGACGAGTGTTCCCCTGCAGCTTCTCAATCTCAGCGAGCTGACGGTTAAGGCGCATTTCCAGCTGGCGCTGATTACCAATCACCGCCGCTGCCTGCTGCGATAGTTCCTGGTGCTGCCGCTGGGCATCCTCGATAGCCTGCTGAATCTGCACCTTCGGATCAGCGTTTTCCTCAATCTTGGAATCAAAAGCGGCCATCAAGTAATTCCACAGCTTTACAAATGGATTAGCCATAGCGTCCCATACACCTTTCTTATTGCAACTACCTCAAAGCAGGTCTGTGCTTATCGCGCACCCAATCTTAACTAAAGCCGAGCGTCTTCGGGTGCTAAGTACCGGAGCAATGGAATGAAATTCCACCGCCGCAACCAATTTCTACATCGCTGCCAATTCTGGGCTCGCCGAATGCAGGGCCATCGCTGTGGCTGCTTCCATCATCAAATCCGACACCGTCACACCAAGCGCCGCGCATACCGACGCCAGCAGCTCAGATGAGACTTCTTTCCGTCCACGCTCAAGCTCAGACAAATAACCAGGGCTAATAGCCGCATTTTCAGAAAGCTCACGAAGCGTCTGTCCACTGCGCGAACGGATATCACGCAGCGTCTCCCCCAGTGCCTCTCGCAGGAGCGGCTCACGGGATTCTCCCCGTTCCGCCAAATCCTGTGCCGTTAACTTTGCAACTGATCCATGCTGCTCCGCTACAGCCACTCGCGCCGACGGTGCTGTGGCGTCCATGGAAGCCTCCAAAGCAGCAGCGCTATCTACCTCTGGGTAGCGAATGGTCATAAGTGCAGTATTGTTGGTCATCACTTTGTCTAACGCTTTAGAAGGCCGACCTGTTCCCAATTTTCAAAAATTCTACTCACCGTCGAGATTCTGCAACAACAGTTCTAACGCCAATACCACTGCTTGACGACGAATCTCCGCGCGCGAACCCTCTTTATTCACCGGCAACCTAACAGCGGTTACCCCATCAAGGTCTGAAACCCCCGGCGGTTTCAGACCACACCAGACTTCACCTACTGGGTGCCCATCCTGCATCGCTGGACCAGCAACGCCAGTTAGCGAAATCCCCCAGTCCGCCACTGTCTTATTCGCCACTCCAAGTGCCATATACCGGGCCGTCAACTCGGACACGGGGCCATATGCGGCCAAAACATCCTTTGGCACGTCGGCAAGCAACGCCTTTGTGTCAGTGGCGTAGGTGACCACGCCACCGCGCAGAACGGCGGAGGCTCCCGGTACGGAGGCGACAGTGGCGCAGAGAAGACCTGCGGTAAGTGATTCTGCGGCTGCAAAAGTCTCTCCGCGAGAGGTAAGCGCTTGGACGAGTTGAAGCGAAACGCCGTCGACAGCGTCAGCGTTTTCGTCACTCTGGGCGAGGTGGTCGACTGTGTTCACAGCTTTAACCTCCACTTAATTCCTCTACGAGACCTTACGCGCATCCACAATGTACTGGATTCCGGTACCGACGGTGACGACAATCGCGGCAATCATCACAATCCAGGACGGCCAGAACAACCAGTTTACTGGCATCAGGAATAGCCCCACTGCTACAGACTGCAGGACCGTCTTTATCTTGCCGCCCCGAGAAGCCGGAACAACACGCCCCTGACGCAGTGCGAACATACGCCAGATGGTGATGCCACCTTCGCGAATCACGATGATGACAGTCACCCACCACGGCAGAATCTCGATGATATTCATACCGATCAGCGCGGCCAGCATCAGCGCCTTATCGGCAATCGGATCGGCAATCTTGCCAAAGTCGGTAATGAGATTACGGCTGCGTGCGAGGTGCCCGTCCAACTTGTCAGTCGCCATCAGAAGCGCGAAGACGACAAACGACCACCAGCGCCAATTGGTGGCTTCGCCGCCCTCCTGAAGAAGTACCCACAGGAATACCGGCACTCCGAGGATGCGAAGCACGGTCAGGAAATTGGGCAAGTTCCAGTTGGAAACACGGCTTGTATCAGCACTTGGAGCAGTCACAGTTGTTACCTTATCTCACAATCGTGTTCGATTAATGCCCAGGCTCGTTCTTACCGGTGTGCGAACCGTTAGTTTCGTTTCCGGCCGACGCTGACCTCCCACCGACAGAGGTAGAGGAAGCGTGAGAGCCAAGGTCATCGTCGTTTCCATGATCATCGTGGTGAACACGCGGAAGGGCAATCGCACCCATGTTTTCATCACGCTTAATCTTGAGCCACGATGCCAGGACAGTCACCACCAGCACGATGACGATCACCGCCAGCGACACCCAGGTCGATACTTCAGGCACCGACACGTTCTCACCGCCGTTAATAAACGGCAGGTTGTTTTCATGCAGTGCGTGCAATAGCAACTTCACGCCAATGAAGGCCAGGATGACACCCAGACCATAAGCCAGGTACACCAACCGATCCAGCAGACCGTCAAGCAAGAAGTACATCTGACGCAAACCCATGAGAGCCAGGGCATTTGCAGTAAAGACGATGTATGCCTCATCCGTCAGGCCGTAGATAGCCGGGATAGAGTCAAACGCAAACATCACGTCGATAAAACCGATGGACACCAGCGCGATGGCAAGTGGCGTCAAGTAACGCTTGCCGTTTTCCTTAACGGTCAGCTTGTCCTTGTTGTAATGATCCGAAATCGGGACAATTCGACGCAGCCATTGAATCAACTTCATATCCGACGGATCGGGTTCCGGCTTATCGACGGCTTCGTCGTACACCGTCTTGATAGCCGTGTAAATCAGGAAGATTGCAAACAGGTAGAAAACGTCAGACCACTTGGCAATAACGGCCGCACCAGCCCAAATGAACAGGCCTCGGAATACCAGCGCCATCGCAATACCGAACAGCAAAACCTTTTGCTGGTACTGGCGTGGAATCTTAAACGCACCGATGATGAGCGCAAAGACAAACAGGTTGTCTACGCTGAGCGCCTTTTCAGTGATATAGCCCGATAGAAACTCAATGCCTCGGTGGTGATCCCACAACAACCACACCATTCCGCCAAAAATTAATGCCAAGACTACGTAGAAAGCGGTCCAGCCGCCGGCTTCCTTCATAGTTGGGTTATGCGGCGTGCGAACGTGTGCATAGAAGTCAAAGGCGATAAAACCCATGACGACCACAATGGTGATGATCCATACCAATGCGGGGACATGCATATTAAAAAAAGACCTCCGGTCGTGCGAACATGAACCGGAGGTCTCTCCTGCTTCTGCCAAAGTGACAAAAGTGACGGCACCGGGATTGAATCTGCACAAAGCGAGTCTGTGCGTCCAATCCGTGCTGACGATAACCGTCACGGGCTAGCGGAAAAACATCCGCTTCTACCGGGGATACTCCCCTCCACGTGTGCCGACTATACACGCAATCAGAAACGGCGGTGAGGCTGGGTCGTCCTACGCCATAGACTGATTCGGATCAGCGTCGACTACGTTTACTTCTTCCTTAGGAGCGTCCTCCGGATTTGCGCCCTTGATCATCCACTTAATGGTTTCGAGCTCCTCTGGCTTGACCAGGACCTCACGTGCCTTAGAGCCCTCTGATGGCCCGACCACTCCGCGAGTTTCCATCAGGTCCATCAGTCGACCAGCCTTGGCAAAGCCGACTCGCATCTTGCGCTGCAACATCGAGGTCGACCCGTGCTGTGCGGTGACCACCAGCTCGACTGCCTGAAGCAAATCTTCCAGGTCATCTCCAATATCGGGGTCAATGTTGCGCTCAGCCTCAGCGCTCTTATCCTCTGTGACACCCTCGGTGTAATCCGGCTCGGCCTGTGCCTTAGCTGCATCGACTACGGCCTGAATCTCCTCGTCCGTGACGAAGGCACCCTGTAGACGTCGCGGCTTGCCTGCACCCTGTGGGATGAACAGGCCATCGCCCATACCAATGAGTTTTTCAGCACCTCCCTGGTCAAGAATGACGCGGGAGTCCGTGAGTGACGAGGTAGCGAATGCCAATCGCGATGGCACGTTCGTCTTAATCAAACCGGTGACCACATCCACAGACGGACGCTGCGTAGCCAACACCAAGTGGATACCGGCGGCACGGGCCTTCTGCGTGATGCGCACAATCGCATCTTCGATATCGCGGGGTGCGGTCATCATCAGGTCTGCCAGCTCGTCGACGACACAGACAATGTACGGGTACGGACGGTACTCGCGTTCCGAGCCAAGTGGCGTCGTAATCTCACCGGACTTGACCTTACGGTTGAAGTCCTTGATGTGACGGACGCGGGCGGCCTTCATGTCCATGTACCGCTGTTCCATCTCTTCAACCAGCCACTGCAGAGCCGCCGCGGCCTTCTTCGGCTGAGTGATGATTGGCGTAATCAGGTGAGGAATCCCCTCGTAGGGAGTCAGCTCGACCATCTTCGGGTCCACCAGAATCAGTCGGACATCCTCCGGGGTTGCACGCGTCAGCAGCGACACCAACATCGAGTTTACGAACGCGGACTTACCCGAACCGGTCGAACCGGCAACGAGAAGGTGCGGCATCTTCTGGATAGAGTGCGAGATAAACTCGCCCTCAATATCCTTACCGAGGCCAATCAGCATCGGGTCATCGTTCGCAACGGTTTTGGGCGCGTTGAGTACGTCGGCAAGCCGAACCATCTCACGGTCGTTGTTCGGTACCTCGATACCAACGGCTGACTTGCCCGGAATCGGAGTCAGTAGGCGGACATTGTCGGTCGCTACCGCATAGGCAATGTTGGACTGGAGGTTCGTGATCTTCGAGACCTTCACGCCCGGGCCAAGCTCGACCTCGTAGCGAGTCACCGTCGGACCGCGAGAGAAACCAGTCACCGCAGCGTCGACCTTGAATTCTGCGAATACCTCAGTAATCGCTTCAATCATGCGGTCGTTCGTCGCCGTACGTGTCTTGGGGCGCTCACCTGGGATCAACAAGTTAGTCGATGGCAGGTGGTAGTCAGACTCCGGCGTGCATGCCGACGAAGCGGACGTACCCTCGGCGTCCTTTTCCAATTCAGACTTCGGAGTTGTGGCCGGAATCTTAGAGGCATCGATGCCAGAACGAGCGGCAATGGCATCCATGGTGCGGCGCGTAGCCTCAGAAACCGCATCCCGCGAATCGTCGACAGACGACTCGCCCTGCGGGGCACTCTCCGGCGCTACGGTCTCAGACTGAACGGGCTGTTTCGGAGCTCGGGAAGCGGAAACACGATTGCGTTCGCTGCTGCTCGCTGCAGCAGCCTCCTGCGTCGGGTACTCGGAGTACTCGTCATACTCCTCGTCGGCAGCGTGGCAGTTCGTGCCCCCGACAGCCGGAATAGTCGATTCCGTTTCGGCGGTGTCCCGATGCACAGCATCCGACTGAGTTTCCTCCACGTACTCAGCCGCCGGAAACGCCGGCTCCACCGGGGAGACTCGGTTGGAGTGCTGTGCCCCATGCCGGACATCAAACACTGTGGTCTTTGCCGAATCGTAGTCGACATCCTCAACCTGACGGGCAGGTCGCGGAGCCTGTCGAGTCCTCTGCGGCTCTTCGTCCAAAAGATCGTAGAGATTACCGTCAGCATCCGGTTCGTCGTAAGGCGCGGGTTCGGGTGCAGACATACGGCTATCCGCGCCACGGCGAGGAGCTCGGTAAGCAGAGCGATCGGTCGAACGCGACGAGGAATGATGCGTGCGGCCGCTGTGGCTTGGGCGACGCTCGATTAGCTGCGTCGGCTGGTCAAAGTCCTCATCGGCATATGCGGTATCCGAATCCCAGCTCGCACGACGTTCCAGCATGTCATCGACATTGCCGTAGGGATCGTCCGATTCCGGCTCGTCGCCGGCACGACGCGAAGACCATTCGGAAAAGTTGAAGTACTCCTTAGTGGCATCGATAAGTTGACGCACCGTCGCGCCAGAGAGCACCAGAGCGCCGTAAAAAACGATGCCCAGCAACAAAACGACGGCGACCCACGAGGTAAACCCGGCTGCTAGCGGCGAACCGATATAACCACCGATTGCGCCACCAGCTGCACGTCGCCCCTGCCAGTCCGCAGGACGACCAGAGCCGATATGCACAATTGCGAGCAGACCCACCACAATCAGCGAAGCTCCAGTAATGGTAGGTGTCAGACGTTCACGACGCGGCATCGCATCCAGCATCATCAATACGGAAACAACACCGAGCAGCACCGGAAGTACAAAAGCGCCGATACCAATGAGCGTGCGCACTGCCGTTTCAATGAACTCCCCCACTGGCCCTGCCAGGTGGAACCATGTCGAACCAGCCAGCACAATTGCCAACGCCAGCACGAGTAGTGCCAGGCCATCCTTCGATCCCGGTTCGCCACCCTCATCGAAGTCTGCATCGAACTCGTCAGCTGGCACGGAGGCCGGTGCCGGCGGTTCAATTACATCGTCATAGCCGCTAGCTGCTTTACGACGCTTCCTACGGGGCTTCGTCGAAAAATCGGCGTCACTTTCGCGCCGCGACATATTCTCCTCTTCGTTTCGCTTATTTTTGCGACCGCTGACCCGCCGGGCAAGACCGGCCACGCCGCGGGCAGTTTCAGTCCAGGCGCTGGCCAAGCTATTGCCCACGAACGACATAGCGCTAGGAGTGCGCTCGAATTCCTCCGTGGCGCTGTGCACGGGGTATCGCCGCGTGGCATCTGTCTCCGCAGAGCGGGAAGATCCACGACGATTGTCAGTTCTGGTTCGGCTGGTCGCAGACATGACCATTACCTTACAGCTAACGCCGGATCGTTTTCACATTAGTCACACGCGTGTCATTGTTTAACAGGCGTGCTGTCGCGACCGTCCAGAACTGAGAACGTGATCTCAAAGACTGTTGCGCTTGATGCCCGATTCGTCGCCGTCGATGGTGACGCGCACCTCGCCACGGCCATAGAGCCACAACACCAGTTCCCCGACGCTTCCGCGGACAGTCACAACTGGAGCACCTTTAGCACTGTTGTCGATTAGGGTCACCGCAACTCCGTCGTCACGCATTAGCACCACGGTCGAGGTCGAACCGCGCAACATCATACGGCCGGCAGTAGTGACCAGACGCCACAGGTCCGAAACTCCGGAGGGTGGCAGCTGACGAACGGTCCAGCCTTCCTGGGCACGACGGACATCCTCGTGATGGACGAAGTTCTCCGCAGCGTTGACGTAGCGGTCTGCCCAGTTCATTGGATTCCATCGCGGAGCACCACTACCCCACTTCCCCACCACTTCGACGTAGGGCATTCGATTGACCTCAGCGGTAACAGCATCAAGGCGGTCCGAAAGCGCCTTGACGAACATCCCGCCAGCGGCATCCAGACGGTTTTCGCGAATGTACAGGTGGTTGGCAAGATCCCGGGTCGTCCACCCCTCGCACAAGGTCGGGGCGTCGGGGCCGACGCTGAGCAGTAGATTAGCTAGGTCTTCACGTTCCCGTTCAGCAAAAGTCATAGCTCCAGCCTAGACCAGGCACGGAGAAGCCCGCATCCACACGGTTGTAGGTGGATGCGGGCTCTTACGCTAAAAGACGCTCTAGAAATTTAGATACTTTCGCGCGACTCCTGGATTTCCTCATCGGTAACCTCTTCGGCTGCCTCAGAGGACATCGGCACGATTGTCGGAACAACCATCGGGCTGCGACGCCACTTCTGGTTAATGACACGCTCGGTGCGGCGACGAACTTCCTGAGCCATACGGTACGGGTTGTTCTCGCCACTGCCAGCCAGGTCAAAGAGAGTATCGTCAACGACCTGCTCGACGGTTTCGAGCACTTCCTTGGCGTCGTCCGAGTAACCGCGAGCCTGAGCCCGTGGCTTCTCCAACGGGCGGCCAGTGCGGTTATCAATGACGGCTGTGACGGTGATAAGACCACCTTCACGCATTTCAGCACGGTCTGCCAGCACGTCAGCGTCGACGTCACCCATGGTGACGCCATCGACGTAGAGGTTACCGACCGGAACCTGGCCAACTACACGAGCGCGGCCATCAACGAGGTCGACTACCACACCGTTCTGAGCCAGGACAACGTTCTCTGGCTTCACGCCAGTGGACACAGCCAGCTCCTTGTTGGCACGGAGGTGGCGCCACTCACCGTGAATCGGCATGACGTTCGACGGACGAGCTGCGTTGTAGAGGAACAGCAGCTCGCCGGCAAAGCCGTGACCGGAGGTGTGAACCTTCGCATCCTTACCGGTGATAACCGTGGCACCAATTTGGGCCAGCATGTTGATAACGCCGAAGACTGCCTCTTCGTTACCGGGTACCAGCGAAGAACTGAGGATAATCAGGTCGCCATCACGGACGGTGATCTGACGGTGCTCACGGCGGGCCATGCGAGACAGCGCAGCCATTGGCTCACCCTGCGTACCGGTAGTCACCAGCACGACCTTGTGGGGCGCCATGCGAGCGGCCTCGTTCATCTCCACAATGGTATTTTCCGGAGCGGTCAGCAGCCCCAATTCCTGCGCGATGCGCATGTTGCGAATCATAGAGCGACCGTTGAAGGCAACCTTGCGGCCAGCCTTAACAGCTGCGTCGATGACCGCCTGCACGCGGTAGACATTCGATGCGAAGGCCGCGACGATAACGCGCTGCTTGGCATCCATAATCAGACGGCGCAGAGTTGGAGCCAATTCCGCCTCGGATCCCGAGAAGCCCGGAATCGTAGCGTTGGTGGACTCACACAAGAAGAGGTCGATTCCCTCATCACCGTAGCGGCTCAGCGCCGGCAGGTCAGTCGGCTTCCCGTCCGGCGGGGTCTGGTCCATCTTCACGTCACCGGTGTGGACGACCATGCCAGCTCCGGTCTTAATGACGATGCCAAGGCACTCCGGAATCGAGTGGTTGACATTGAAGAAACGCAGATCGAACGGACCACGCTGAATGTGGCTGGTGTCGTTGACCTCGATGACCTTCGGGCGCTGACGGTGCTCCTGTGTCTTGGCCTGAATCAGTGCCAGGGTAAAGCGAGAAGCAATAATCGGGATGTCCGCGCGCTGCTTGAGCAACCAAGGGATAGCACCGATGTGGTCCTCGTGACCGTGGGTGACCACGAGAGCTTCCACGCGATCCCACTTGTCTTCCATGTAGGAGAAGTCAGGCAGGATCAGGTCAACACCCGGCTCATCCGAGCTCGGGAACAGCACGCCGCAGTCGACGATGATCAGGCGGTTCTTGTACTCCAACACGGTCATATTGCGACCGATTTCGGAAATACCGCCCAGTGCGACCACGCGCAGGCCGTCCTTGGGGGCCTTCGGCGGTGCAGGAAGACGCTGCGTCAAGTCTGCACCCTGCATCGACTGGACTACGTTACGACGGTTGCCACCGCGTCCGCCACGGCCACCCCTCGAACTATTTCCGCGGTTACCTCCACGGCCGCCGCGACCACCGCGGGAACCGCGGTTGGAAGAATTCGAAGAACCTTGGGACTTCTTAGCGTTACCGGAGTTCTTACGCTCACCGGAACGCTGCGAGGACTTCGAGCCGTTGGATTTAGCTCCACCCTTGTCGGAGCCCTTGGATGCAGAGTTATTGGACTGCTCTGCTGCAGCCACGTCGGACTCGGAAGGCGGACCAGCCTTACGAGTTACCTTGCGGGCGCGATTGCGTCCTTCAGCCACTACAGAACACCCGCCTTCCGCATAGCTTCTTCAAGCATCTCAAGCTGCTGGTCATTTGCTGCAATTTGCGGCAAGCGTGGATCTCCTATCTCAATGCCCTGCAGACGCAGAGCGGATTTAGCAAAACTTACACCGCCAAGTGCAGCCTGAGCGGCAAACAGCGGAGTCATCTTCGCGTGGGCAGCCTGCGCACCAGCAAGGTCTCCCTTGTCAAAGCAAGAGCGCACCTCAGCCAGCAGCTGCGGGGCTGCATGTCCAATAACGGAAATAAACCCGGTGGCGCCAATAGACAGCCACGGAAGGTTCAGCACATCGTCACCGGAGTACCACGCCAAATCAGTATTAGCGATAATGCCGGCGGCAGCTCCCAAATCCCCCTTGGCGTCCTTAACAGCCTGGATTCTCGGGTGCTCCGCCAACCGGTAAATGGTATCAACTTCAATCGGAATAACCGAACGCGGCGGAATGTCATACAAACACACCGGCGCCTCGGTTGCGTCAGCCACTGCCGTAAAGTGACGGTACAGCCCCTCCTGGGACGGCTTGGAGTAATACGGCGTGACGACGAGCAGCGCATCCGCGCCCGCCTCCACAGAAGCCTTTGCCAGCTCGATGGACCCGGCCGTGTCATTGGTGCCGGCACCGGCCACGAGCTTAACCTCGTCACCCATCTCTGCACGGACAGCTCGGAGAAGCTCAAGCTTTTCCTCAACCGTCGTAGTAGGCGACTCGCCGGTAGTACCGGCCAGAATGAGTGCATCGCAGCCACCGTCTACAAGATGACCAGCGAGCTGCACACCCGCCTTGACATCGAGGTTTCCGTCCTTATCAAAAGGGGTCACCATAGCTACGGCGACGGTGCCGAAAATGTCAGCACCGCGAGTTGACGCAATTCCTGTGCTCATTGTTGACTACCTTTTCTTAAAAATCTCAATCGACTATATCTTCACACTGTACGTGCGATTACCCCTCGAAGGCGTAAGGACTCGACGCGACGACCGACCCATCCTTCAGAGTGTTTATCTCAAAATCCCCAAAAGCAACAGGGGCACAGCGCTGCAGCTCCCGCAGGCAAGCCACTGCCAACTCCCGAATTTCAGCATCGGCATGCTCAGTCGCACGCATCGAAATGAAGTGGCGCCAAGACCGGAAATTACCAGTAACCACGATTCGAGTTTCGGTGGCATTGGGCAAAACCGCCCGGGCTGCCTGGCGTGCCTGCTTTCGCCGCAAGATAGCGTTGGACTCGTCGGCCCACTTCTCTTCCAGTGCGTCTAATAACTCACCATAGGCGAAACGGGACTGATCAACCGCGCTTTCGAAAACTCGCAACAGATCCGGGTCCTCCGCAATTGCGGGAGGAACCACAACATTGTTGGAACTGGCCGGCACAAACCGCTGCGACAACTGCGAAAAGGAAAAGTGGCGGTGCCGTGTGAGTTCATGTGCACACGAGCGCGACAGCCCACGAACATAGATGCTTGCACTTGCGTGTTCAAAAAGTGAGGTGTGGCCTACCTCAAGCACATGTCGCAGATATCCCCTATTCGTCGCCGTTCGTGGATTGGGCTTGTCCCACGTTTCATAACAAGCCCTGCCGGAGAACTCAATCAATGCTTCCCCACCATCGGCATCGCTATCAAAGTCGATGTCCTCCGGCGGGAAGAAGTTGGTCGCGGCGATTAGCTGCGCCTTGAGAGTGACATTTTCAGACATTTTCAGTTAACTCCCGGCCATTAAAGTCCCAGGAATGGCTCCAGTCCCACAGTCAGGCCCGGAAAATCCTCAATCTTGCGCACACCCAGCAGAACGCCTGGTACGAAGCTGGTGCGCGAGTAGGAGTCCTGCTTGATGGTGAGCGACTGCCCTTCTGCACCGAAGATAACGGTCTCGTGAGCCACCGAACCGGTCATACGGACTGCGTGCACCGGAATGCCCTCGACCTCAGCACCGCGAGCACCATCGAGAGTTTGCTCAGTGGCGTCCGGCTGCTCCCCCATGCCGGCTTCCTTGCGAGCACGAGCAATAGCCTCAGCAGTGTGGATAGCGGTGCCCGAGGGGGCATCCTTCTTAAAAGGGTGGTGCATTTCGATAACTTCAGCGGAATCGAAGTACGGAGCGGCTAGCTCCGCCATTTTCATGGTCAGTACCGCGGAGATTGCGAAGTTCGGTGCAATAAGAACATTGGCCTCACCGGCGGCGTCGTCAAGCCAGCGCTGCACCTGATCGAGGCGCTCCTTAGTAAAGCCCGTAGTACCCACGACAGCGTTGATGCCATTCTTAACGCAGAACTCAAGATTGCCCATCACAGCGTCGGGCTGAGTAAAGTCAACAATGGTCTGCACACCAGCGGTGACAAGTTCATTCAGGTCATCGCCAGAGTCGAGACCCGCTGCCAGCTCCAAATCGTCGGCGGCTTCAACTGCCTCGCAGATGGTGGACCCTACCTTGCCCTTGGCGCCAAGTACGCCGACCTTGATATTGCTCACAGCTATTGTCCTTTCCCAACGGGTTTATCTTTCTCCCTTACCTTAGAATGTGTTGGCCAACTTGTGTGCCAATGCCCCCGTCCGCTTTGCCTTTTTGTCGACTTACGACGGGGTTTTTGTTGCGCTAAGATTCAATATCTTCGACAATCACCTATTTCTGTACCGATATATAGAAAGAGACTTCACTTGGTTTCTGAATCTGAAGATTCCGAACTCAGCCCAAGTTCGGAGGCACCACAGGCCGATGCGCCCAAAAGTGCTTATATGGCCATTTACGTGCTACTAGCTGCGGCATTCATGGCTATCTTGAACGAGACGGTCATGAGCGTCGCAATTCCCGTCGTCAAGGCGGACCTCGGAATCAGCGCAGCTACCGCAGGCTGGCTGACAACATCGTTCCTACTGACCATGGCAGTTGTCATTCCGGTCACTGGATTTCTCATTTCGGCAGTGCCGTTCCGCATTCTTTTCGCGGTCAGTCAAGGACTATTCGTCGTGGGCACTCTCATCGGTGCTTTCGCGCCAAACTTCGCGATCGTTCTGCTCGCACGCATTGTCCAAGCGTCCGGTACCGCAGTGCTGCTGCCGCTGCTGATGACCACGGTGCTCAACGTAGTACCGGAGCATGAGCGCGGGCGCATGATGGGACGAATGAGCGTGGTCATCGCTGTCGCGCCTGCTATCGGACCGACCATCTCCGGTCTCATTCTGGAGATCGCAAATAACAATTGGCATGCGCTTTTCGACACGATGTTGCCGCTCGGCCTAATTGTGCTGGTAGTGGGTGTCATTCTCGTTCCCAATATTGAGGAAAACTCCGCGAAGCCCATCGATATCCTCTCGGTGTTCCTCAGTGCCGGTGCATTCGGCCCGCTGGTGTACGCGCTGAGCCGCGTAGGCGCAGAGTTTTCGCTTATCGACGGAATCCTGTGCGTAGTCGGCATCGTGCTGTTGGTATTCTTCATCATGCGCCAGCGCCGTTTGGCACCGCACAACCGAGCTCTGCTGGATCTTCGAACCTTCCGCACAAAGAGCTTTAGGCTGTCCACAATCATTCTGACCATTGGTTTCATGCTGATGTTCGGTGTGATCATCATTTTGCCGCTCTACCTCAATCTGCGAGGTGTCGACGTCAAGACTATTGGTTTGATTGTGATGCCTGGTCCACTGGTTA
This sequence comes from Corynebacterium sp. MSK047, assembly GCF_030232285.1. Taxonomy (NCBI): domain Bacteria; kingdom Bacillati; phylum Actinomycetota; class Actinomycetes; order Mycobacteriales; family Corynebacteriaceae; genus Corynebacterium; species Corynebacterium sp. MSK047. Next base: position 85,570 of record NZ_JASPJI010000006.1, read on the forward strand.
TGGGCCTTATGGGACCGGCTGTCGGTCGGCTCTTTGACAGCTATGGTCCGCGCCCACTGGCAATTCCCGGCTCCGTTGTCCTTGCCCTCGGTCTTTTCGGGCTCGGCTTCATCTCAGCATCGACTCCGCTGTGGTGGATTGTCGCCTGCCACATCGTCCTTGAGATTGGCCTGGGGCTGCTGTTTACTCCGCTGTTTACATTCGGTCTTGGTGATCTTCCGAAGCGCCTCTACCCGGATGGCTCAGCAATTATGAACACGCTGCAGCAGGTTGCCGGCGCTGTCGGTACTGCACTGTTTGTGGCACTGTCAGCTGTTATTGCCGCTGGCCTGTCCAGCACTGGTGCAGCAGCTCCTGCCGCCGACGACGTGATTCGTGGCTATAGCATTGCGATGTTTACCGCCGCGGGATTTGCCGTGGTACTAATCTTCCTCACCACGCTGCTCAAGCCGCAGCGGAAGAAGATTGCATTACAGTAGCCCCCCAAGACCGGGGGGGAATACCGCCTAAACTAGGCGGCTTGCTCCCGGCCCGGGATTTCCATTGAGGGGGCTGTACTCTTCTGCGCTGGGAAAACTATTTTCCACCCGTTTCCGCGCGCAGCCCCATGGCAAGAGTTGTTGTCTCTCCAGCCTGAACTCGCAGCAAACCGGTACCGGAGCGTAGCGCATCCGGCGGACATGTCATTGGCTCCACCGCAATCGCATTCCCGTGCCCAGGAAATCCTTCTCGTCGTCCGGCGTCCGCAACATAGACCTGGAAGAACCTGAATTCATCATCGGCCCAGAGCACAGCACCCTTGCCATTTGGCCCAACCAAATGCGCTTCACGACGGCGCGGCGAGTCACTCCCCGCTGCCTCCGCGGCAGCAAAGAAGCAGTGATCCAGCCACAGTCCATCCAGGGATACCCCCTCTCGAAGGCTGGGAACCACTGTCTCCGCTGGCACCGCTGGGCCGGCGGGCAAGTTTCGAATTGGCTCCAGTGGCAGGTTTTTATCAACGGGCAACCGCAGTGTGCAACTGCCGAAGTCAGCGCCCAACGCGCTTAAATAGGGATGCCAGCCCAGACCAAACGGGCACTCCCTATCGCTGCGATTATGCACTGTGAACTCCGCCGATAGGCCATCTGCAGACGTGACTTGCCAGCGCACGGTCATACCGAGTTCCCAAGGCCAGCCCGGTTGCGGCTCAACTTCCACGCCCAAGGTGACGCTGCTGTCATCAGAATCGACCACAGACCAAACGCGATCTGCAACAAACCCGTGAATAGCATTCGCCCGGGACGGCTCCGAAATATCTAGTCGATGGACTTCCCCATCAAAGATGAATACTCCGTCAGCGACCCTGTTCGGCCACGGAGCCAGGAGCGTACCTGCGGACAACGGTGGATTGAACCCTTTGGGATAGTCAGTCAGCAGTGGCAGGCCACAGTACTCCAGTGATCTCGGACCACCACCGAACTGGGAAATACTTGCGACATAGTCACCGGCCGCAATGTCAATGAATTCATGATCGTGCGCGACAAGTTGCATGCGCAAATCACCTTCCACGTGGGTTCGAAAATTAATCCGTTCGAAACCCGAGATTAACCCAAAACAAAAGCGCGGTTAGGTCAATTTGTGACCTAACCGCGCCCTCGCTACACGCGTTGTCAGAGGCTACCTACAGCACATCCTCCGTCGCCAAGCATTAGTCGTCTTCGACCGGAACCAGCGAGATCTTGCCGCGGTTGTCGATATCAGCGATTTCGACCTGAATCTTGTCGCCGACGTTGATGACATCCTCGACCTTCTCGATGCGCTTGTCGCCACCGAGCTTGGAGATGTGGATCAGACCGTCACGGCCCGGAGTCAGGGAGACGAAAGCACCGAAAGCGACAGTCTTCACGACAGTGCCCAGGTAGCGTTCGCCGACCTTCGGCAGCTGCGGGTTAGCAATGGCATTAATCTGCTCGATTGCAGCGTCCGCGGCCTTACCGGAAGTTGCCGAGACAAATACGGTGCCGTCGTCCTCGATAGAGATATCAGCACCGGTTTCCTCGGTGATGCCGTTGATGGTCTTGCCCTTCGGACCGATGAGCTCACCGATCTTCGAAGCCGGAACCTTAACGGTGGTGATCTTCGGAGCGAGACCACTCATCTCGTCCGGAGACTCGATGACCTCAGCCATGGTGGACAGGATGGCCAGACGTGCATCACGAGCCTGGGACAGAGCATCGGCCAGAACCTTCGACGGAATACCGTCGAGCTTGGTGTCCAGCTGCAGTGCGGTAATGAAGTCCGCAGTACCAGCGACCTTGAAGTCCATGTCACCGAATGCGTCTTCGGCACCGAGAATATCGGTCAGTGCGACGAAGCGGTTCTCACCGTCAACCTCGCCGGAAACCAGGCCCATGGCGATACCGGCAACCGGAGCCTTCAGCGGCACACCGGCGTTGTACAGCGACAGAGTCGAAGCACAGACCGAGCCCATGGAGGTCGAACCATTGGATCCAAGCGCCTCGGAGACCTGGCGAATGGTGTACGGGAACTCCTCGCGGGACGGCACGACCGGCAGCAAAGCGCGCTCAGCCAGTGCCCCGTGACCAATCTCGCGGCGCTTCGGAGAGCCAACACGACCGGTCTCGCCGGTGGAGTACGGCGGGAAGTTGTAGTGGTGGATGTAGCGCTTGGAGGTAACAGGAGTCAGCGAGTCAATCTGCTGCTCCATCTTCAGCATGTCCAAAGTGGTGACACCCAGAATCTGGGTCTCGCCGCGCTCAAACAGCGAAGAGCCGTGGGCACGCGGAATCAAGCCGACCTCAACGCCCAAGTCACGAATGTCGGTGACACCGCGACCATCGATGCGGAAGCCCTCAGCCAGAATCTTCTCACGGACAATCTGCTTCATCACTGCGTTGTATGCAGCGCGAATCTGCTTAGATGCAGCTTGCTCGTCGACATCATCGGATACGAAGCGCTCCAGCAGCTGCCCCTCGACGTCCTCCATGTACTCATTGGTGGCGTCATCTCGTTCCTGCTTACCCGGAATGGTGAGCAGCTTGGCCAGCTTCTTAGCGGACTTCTTCTCGACTGCGTTAAAAATCTCATCGCCGTATGCCGGGAACAGCGGGAACTCCTGCGTTTCCTTCGCTGCGCGCTCAGCCAGACCCTTCTGTGCCTCACACAGAACCTTGATGTGCGGCTTTGCTGCCTCGAGGCCAGCGGCGACGATGTCCTCGGTCGGCGCCGGTGCACCGTCAGCAATACGCTTGACGACGGTCTCCCCTGCTCCGGCCTCCACCATCATGATGGCGACATCTTCGACGTTCTTGCCGCGACGCTTGCGGGTGACGATACGGCCAGCGACGACCATCTCGAACAGAGCCTGCTCGTGCTGCTCCTCGGTCGGGAAAGCGACCCATGCACCCTCTGGGTGCTTGTCATCAGCAACGAGCGCGATGCGGACGCCACCGACAGCGCCGGAGACCGGCAGCCTGGAAAGCTGAGTTGCAGCTGACGCGCCGTTGATTGCGACAACGTCGTAACGGTCCTTCGGATCCCAGGACATGACGGTGACAACAACCTGTACCTCGTTGCGCAGGCCCTTGACGAAGGTCGGACGCAGCGGACGGTCGATCAGACGACATGCCAGGATGGCATCGGTAGACGGGCGGCCCTCACGGCGGAAGAACGAACCCGGAATCTTGCCTGCAGCGTACATACGCTCTTCAACGTCGACGGTCAGCGGGAAGAAATCAAAGCCCTCGCGGGGCTGGTTGGAAGCGGTGACGGTGGACAGGAGCATGGTCTCCTCGTCCAAGTAGGTGGTCACCGAACCATCGGCCTGACGAGCCAGCTGGCCCGTTTCAAAGCGAATGGTGCGGGTGCCGAAATCACCATTGTCGATGGTGGCAACGGCCTCGGTAATACCGAAATCCTCATCAAAGAAAAATTCAACAGCCTTGCTGTTGGCCATAGGTTTCTTACTCCTAGAAATAGCGGCGATCATCGATGTCGCCTGTAAAAGATCGAATGAACTTCGTTTGCGTCACGCATTCTACCAGCTAACGCGGAAAGTTCTTGTATTGGACGGATCGGAGATATCTCACTGCCATCTGGGTTCTTGCACCTACGCGGGGTTCTAGGAGTTTGCGGGGCGGGGGGCACTTATCGATGACTTTTCTTAACTCATCGATGGTTTACCGTGTCTTATCGACGAATTACCGTGTCTTATCGATGGTGCCCCGGCACTTATGCGCACGCTTTCGATCAGCCCCTCCACATGTCGATGAGGTATTCACTTGTGGCCACGCTACAGCGCATCGATGAGTGAATACCACAACGACAAGTGATCAAAAAAAAGACCCGCCGTGAGCTTCCATCCAATGGAAACCCAAACGGCGAGTCTAAAAAGCTTAAAAGCCTTGAATTAACAGAGCAACTTACACCAATGAAGCTCTGTCAAACAGGACCTTAAGGAGAACCTTAGCGACGCAGCCCCAGGCGCTCGATCAGCTTACGGTAGCGCTCAACATCGTTGTCCTGCAGGTACTGCAGCAGGCCCTTGCGGCGACCGACCAGCAGCAGCAGACCACGACGGGAGTGGTGATCGTGCTTGTGGAACTTCAGGTGCTCGGTCAGCTGACGAATACGTGCGGTCAGCAGTGCAACCTGAGCCTCCGGGGAACCGGTGTCGGTCTCGTGCAGGCCGAACTCCTTGAGAATCTCAGCCTTTTCTGCAGTGTTCAAAGCCATGTAAATCTAACTCCTTGAATCAAATTATGGTCGTTTTTTCAGTCCACATTCTCGGCTTTCCCGGAACCAAACAGCGTCTGGCAGCTGGTTCCTCGCAACTGCTTGTGGACCGCAGTCACAGCCGACGTTTTACTTTAACAGCTAATCGGTCTTAGCCAAAATGGCCTCGGTGTCTGCCACGTCCTGGTTCATCCGGTCAATGAGCTTTTCGACCGAGTCGAACTTCTCCATTCCGCGAATCCGGTCGACAAACTCAACCTGCCCAGCGGTGCCGTAGAGGTCCGCATGACGGTCAATCACGTAGGCCTCGACCGTTCGACCAGTGTCTCCAAAGGTCACATTAGTGCCCACCGACACGGCCGCTGGGTAGCGCACCCCAAACTCGATATCGCCCTTCGGGTCCGGCTCCGGGCGGGCTGCCGTCGGCTGAACCGTGAACCATGCCGCGTAGACACCATCAGCCGGGATTGCTAGGCCCTCAGCGAAGTCAATATTGGCGGTCGGAAAGCCCAGCTGCGCTCCCCCACGCCCCTGACCTGGAATAACATCACCATCGACACGGTAGAAGTACCCGAGACACGAGGCGGCTGCGGACACCGCACCGTCGGCAAGCAAACCGCGAATACGTGTCGACGAAACACGTTCGGTCGAGTCCGCGGCAGTGACGTCGAGAAGGTCGACGATGGTGACGTCGACCCCACACTTACGGCCGTGCTCCGGCATAGTCTCGGCGGTACCTGCGGCCTTCTGCCCATAGGTGAAGTTCTGGCCAACGAAGACGGCCTGTGCATTCAGCTTGTCGCGGACAACGGTGCGTACAAAGTCTTCTGCGGGGATGCTGGAGAAGTTCTTGTCGAAAGGCACGACAAGCATGGCATCGATTCCCTCCGCCTCTGCCAGCTCGGCACGACGGGAAACGGTGGACAGCGCCGGCGGCACCTTATCCGGGGCAAACAGCGCTACGGGATTGGGGTCGAAAGTCATCAACAGCGACTTCACGCCACGAGCGCGAGCGTCACTGACCGCAGCAGCTATCAGGCGCTTATGCCCAAGATGAATACCATCGAACACTCCGATGGTTACGACCGTGTCCCCCAGGTCTTCGGGTGCATTGTCCAAGCCATACCAAATCTCCACAGAGAGCCAGTGTAACTGGTCACCGTTTAACACACCGCATATAGCGCAACATAGGATTGCCTCTATGACCGACTTCGATCCGATTGCAGACTCCGGCATTGTCATCGTGGACAAGCCCCAAGGCTGGACAAGCCACGATGTAGTGGGCAAACTCCGTCGAATCTTCCGCACCAAGAAGGTCGGCCACTCCGGCACCCTCGACCCCATGGCCACCGGTGTGCTCGTCCTCGGCATCGGCCGCGGCACGCGTTTCCTACCGCATGTCCACGCGGACACGAAGTCCTACCAAGCCACCATTCGGCTCGGCGCTGCCACGCTTACCGACGACGCCGAAGGCGAGTTGCTCTCCGAATCCTCGGCGGCATCGGTGACTGATGAAATGGTTCGAGCGGAAATTGCGAAGTTCACCGGCACAATCATGCAAAAACCCGCGGCGGTATCAGCGGTGAAGATTGACGGTGTCCGCGCCTACGAGCGCATCCGCCGTGGTGAGAAGGTCGATATCCCTGCGCGCCCAGTGACAATCACCCGCTATGAGGTTCAGGACATCCGCCACGACTCCGATCCTTCCCGCCCCGGGGAGTGCATCGATATCGACGTGGAGGTCGACTGCTCTGCCGGCACGTTCATCCGCGCCCTAGCTCGTGACTTGGGGGATGCATTGGGGGTCGGTGGTCATCTCACCGCGCTTCGACGTACTGCCGCCGGCGTTTTCACTATTGATGAGGCGTTGACTATCGACGAGCTCACGGCGAAGGCCGAGCAGTTCGACACCGCCAATCCAGAAATTGCGGAGATGCGACGCCCAGTCCCGGAGCGCGCCGCTTCCTTGCTGCCGATGAGTCTGGACGAGGCCTGCCTGCGTTGCTTTGATACCCGCGAAATTACTGAACAGCAGGCGGCTGATTTGACTCAGGGCAAGTGGCTGGAGCCGATCGGAAAACCTGGAGTCTATGCGGCGGTGTCACCAACGGGAAAGGTTCCGGCGCTGCTCACAGAATCTGGCAAACGGGCTAAGACGGTCTTCGTGGTGCGCCCGGCCACGCTGTGACTACCTCTCAAGGATTTTAAGACTGCTCGAGCCACACCGCGGTTGCAACGATGCCTGCACCGCGAGCCCAGAAGCCTTTTACTCCGCAGAAGGCGTCGGGAATCTCACGGTGAAACGTTAGCTGTAAAGGTCCGCCTGTGAGTCCTCGGGAAAAACCTCGCCCTGCTATCCGTTTCTTTCTCAGTTCGACGGAGACTTCGTCGAAGTCCAGCCACTGCCCGACTATCGGCTCCCAGAGTTTGTACATTGATTCCTTGGCGCTAAATTGCACCAGCGGGTCAGGACGTGCTTCGTCAGTGCGCAAGACTGCATCGATGATTCCTAACTCTAGAGTCTGCTCGACCTCGACATCGATGCCAATCCCCTGCAGCTGTTCAGCGCTCGCGGACACGGCTGCCACGGCCCTGCCGCAGTGGCTAATTGACCCCACGATCCCTTGTGGCCACAGCGGCGCTCCGGTGTCCGACATGCCAATCCCATGTGGGGCAGACTCTCCTAGCCGTTGCACCGCCTCATGCGCAGCGAGGCGCCCTCGGGTGAAATCACGGATTCGAACAGGTGCTGCACTATCAGACAGCCTCAACTCAGCGCTACGGAGCTGCTGCAATTCCGCATCACTAAACGGACGCTCGGCATTGGAGTCAATAACCAGCCGGCTACCGGCGGGCAAATGCCTGGCCAGATACTCCTGGACGTCGACAAGCACACTCATGCGCTGATGCCGTACCATTTCTCTCCACGGAAACGGGTAGCGACAAAGATGAGTCGCAGAATCATGAAGGCCAAGAGACCGCACCACACGCCGGTCAGCCCCCAGCCAAATGCCTGCGCCAGCCAGACCGGTGGGAGGAAACCGCACAAGACCGCGCTAACGGTGGCGTTACGGAGGAAGGCTGCGTCGCCGGCGCCGAGCAAAACGCCATCGAGCGCGAAGACGACACCGCCGATAGGAATCATTGCGACAAGAATCCACCATGGTCCAGCGGTGACTGCGTCAATCACGCCTGTGGCGTCGGTAAAAATGCGGACAATACTGGCATTACCTACTGCGAAAACAGCCGCTAGGCCGAGGGCAATGACGCTTGACCAGACAGTCACGCGCTTGCCAGTCCAGCGGGCAACGGCCGTGGAGCTACCGCCCAACGCTGCACCGACGAGCGTCTGTGCAGCAATCGCTAGCGAGTCGAGCACCAACGAAATCAGGTTCCACAGTTGCAGCATGACCTGGTGCCCACCGAGCGTGGTCGGCCCAACGCGGCCAGCAACCGCTGCGGCGGAGAGGAACGCTACCTGGAAGGACAAGGAGCGAACGATGAGATCGCGGCCGAGGACCAGCTGGCTTTTGATAATGGCGCCATTCGGGCGCATGGAGAGCTTGCGGCTAGAGCACTCTTTGAAAAGACGGCGGAGGAACAGCCCGCCGGTAATCAATTCGCCGAAAAGAACGGCCATCGCAGAGCCCTCGAGACCGAAGGCGCGGACCAGCGGCACAATCACAATGGCGGCCGGAACAAGGCCTGAGAGCACATATATCAGCGGCGCGCGGGTGTTTTGGATACCGCGCAGCCAACCATTTCCGGCCTGTGCAATCAACGTCAGCGGAATGGCGAAAGCAGCAACTCTCAGCCATTGCCCGGCATCATGAGCGACCTCCGGATGAGAAGCTAACCAACCGGTAAATACTGGTGCCAACCCCACGATGATGGCAAAGAGGCTAAGGCCCACAAAGATGGCGACCCACGTCGCTTGCAGTCCCTCTTCAACCGCCTCGTCCACGTTGCCCCTGCCAAAGGCTCGCGCTGATCGGGCGGTCGTGCCGTAAGCCAAGAAAGTGAGCTGCGTAGTTACCACGGAAAATACCGTCGAACCAGCGGCAAGCGCCGCAAGCTGGACAGCTCCAAGCCGACCAATGACAGCCGTATCCAGCAGCACATAGAGGGCGGGCGCGGCAAGAACGCCCAACGCTGGCAGCGCCAGCGAAACGATTGCGCGAAGGCTGACATCTGACTTCGCACTGTGCCCGGTTCGCTCTATGTCAGTGTGCTCAATCTCAGTGTGTTCCTGAGTTTCTCGCGAGTCCGACAATCCCCTAGGCCTCGCTTGTGCCTCGGCGTGCCTGGGCTGCGACATCGCTGGTGTCCAGGATGGCCTGCAGCAGCTCATCCTTGCTGCACTCCCGAGTCAGACCGGCGGCACGCTCGTGGCCACCGCCGCCAATTTCCAGGGCGACCTGGGAGACATCGACAAGCTCGCGAGAACGCAGCGAGACGGCCCACTGGTTTGGCTCATACTCCTTAAGCACGGCACAGACGTCGGCCGCATTAGTCGTACGCACAATGTCCACGACCGATTCAATCTCATCGTGGCCAACTTCGGCGGTCTGGTCGTACTCAATGACGACGTGGATTAGGCCAGCGCCGTCGCCCCACTCGGGCACCAATGTCGCGGTGGAAAGCACCTTGCCCAGGAATGGAAGGTAGGCAAACGGATGTTCTTCCAGCAGCTGTGCACCAATCGTGCGCGGATTGAGCCCCTTATCCAGCAGGCGCGCCGCTGCAGTGTGCATGCGGGAATGGCCGAACTGGAACGATGCGGTGTCCGTCAACAGCCCTGCATAGAGAGCATGAGCCATCGGCGTGGTCAGCTTGATACCCCAGACACCAAAGAAGTCCAGGAGCACCATGGTCGAGGACTCTGCGCGTTCGTCAACCATGTTGACGGACCCAAAGCGAGTGTTGGTCGCGTGATGGTCAACATTGATAACGCGGTCGGAGGCCATCACGCGATCTTCCAGCGCACCGAGGCGCCCCGGGCTTGCGCAGTCGACAGTCACCCACGTATCAATGTCTTCATCCAAGTCCGTGTACTCGACAAATCGCTCCCATCCGGGGATGGTCAGCAGCGACTTGGCTGGCAAATCGCTCTCACCGTAGCTGGCTACAGCCGAAATGCCACGTTGTACAAGTGCCATGACCATCGCAGATGCAGCACCAATCGCATCCGCATCGGGGTGAACATGGGCAATGACGCCGACCTTCTTGGCGTCGGCAAGCATATCCTGCATCTGCTGAATCGGCTTGGACATGCGGCGATTAATCGCCTGGGAAAGCTGGTGAGCTGCCTGCTCCTGAGCCTGCGGAGAAGTGGTCACGTGGGTGCCCCTTTCATCGATAGATGTGGCCGGTGGAGAGTTTTACTCCTCGTCGCGATATGGGTTGGCATCGCCTGCGGGCTTTGCGTTTCTAGCCTGCTCAGCCAATTCCGCGTCGCGCGCGCGAGTCTTATCGAGCAGCTCCTCAAGGTGCGCGGAAATCTCCGGCACGGTGTCAACCTCAAAAGCCAGCGTCGGTGTGTAGCGCACACCGGTGCCACGACCGACCAGGGAACGCAGCTGCCCCTTCGCCTTTTCCAGCGCTGCTGCTGCCGACTCGTAGTCCGGTTCCTCGTCGAGCGTACGTCCGCGCACAGTGTAGAAAACTGTGGCGTCGTGCAAATCGCCGGTGACGCGGCAGTCGGTGATAGTCACAAACTCCAGCCGCCGGTCCTTAATCTCACGCTCAATTGCGCTGGCGACAATCTCCTGAATACGCTTGGACAGCCTGCGCGCGCGTGCTGGATCTGCCATTTTTGGCTACTCCCTATCTATCTCTACCTGTGCGTAACGATTCGTAGCTAGACCCCATTTAGCGTGGGGCCTGAAGCGCCCCTTCACTGACAAAGACCCATTTGGGATCCGGCAAAACGGTTCAATACAAAGGACTGCTAATACTAACACGCAAAACACTACTCAACTTCGAACCGCATGTTTCGCGACTTCGCCCGCACCCGTTTACCGAGTGCAGTCAATTGCTTCGCCGCACGCTCGCCCTTTGTTACTAACCCATTAATCATCACGACAACACTGCCACCACCACCGATGTCATCGACGGCATGGGGAGTCGCTACTACGGAATTGCGCAGGTGAAACGCAGCCTACCCGTACGCTCTTAACGGCGCTCCACGAAGTTGTACATCGGTAACCCATTAACATGAGAGCAGTCAGGCAGTGAATCCATCACACTGTCCTGCAATGGTGTTTCTCCCTCGATGCCGAAAATCCATTTAACCGCAGCATTACCTAGCTCCAGCGGATGGAAAAGGTAACTTACCTCACCATTTTTATCCTTGGGCGCCACACTGCCATGGGTTTGTTCCCATTCAGCCACATCCGTCGGATGTAGTACCTCGACGTGTTCACCGTTAGCGAACGGTACCTCGAAATCCAACAGTCGTCCAGAGCTGAAAAACCGCTGCATGTCAAAATCATAGTCTTCGCAGCTTGCTTCTAATTCCCTGGTAGGAGTCTTGTAGTGGCAGAAATCGACAACACTATTGATGCACAGTGACCAACTTTCGCGAGGATCGTTCGCCAACGCTGGGTCCTCAATAAGGTCGTATACGTCGTCGGTCCCGAAAAGCAGCGTTGGCCCAAACGCTACCGCGTGGAAGTACCAATTATGACCATCCTCAATGGTTTCCTCGGAATCAAAGGCGAATTTCCCTGGCCAAATCTTGTCCAATTGCGCAAGAGTCTCCTCTGCGCTCGCAGGAGGATAATTCAAAATATTCGTTCGCGGCAGTTCACCTGAGAGTGCAAAGAGATTAGTTTTGAAGCCCATAACGAACACGATACGCAAAAAGGCACTCCCCGAAGGGAGCGCCTTATCAAAGTTCACGCAGTGTTTAGCTTACGTCGCTACGTGCGCGGAACCTCGACCATCTCGTAGACCTCGATAACGTCGTCCACCTGGATGTCCGGGTAGGACAGCACCATACCGCACTCGTAACCGGCTGCGACCTCGGTGGCATCGTCCTTCTCTCGCTTCAGCGACTCGATAGTCGCCGAATCCGTAATGACGTTGCCGTCACGAACCAGGCGAGCCTTCGCGTTGCGGCGGACCTTGCCGGACTCGACCATACAGCCGGCGATGAGGCCAACTGCGGAAGACTTGAAGATGGCGCGAATCTCTGCACGACCAATCTCCTTCTCCTCGTAGACCGGCTTGAGCATGCCCTTCAGAGCAGCCTCGACATCCTCGATAGCACGGTAGATCACCGTGTAGTAGCGGATGTCAACGCCCTCAGCATTGGCAACCTCGGTGGCCTTGCCCTCGGAGCGAACGTTGAAGCCGATGATGACGGCGTCAGACGCAGCAGCCAGCGTGACGTTGGTCTGCGTGACAGCACCGACACCACGGTCGATGATGTTCAGAGCGACCTCGTCGTCGACCTCGATCTTGAGCAGGGCTTCTTCCAGTGCCTCGACGGTACCGGCGTTGTCGCCCTTCAGGATCAGGTTGAGGGTGTTGGTCTCCTTCAGAATCTCGTCCAGGTTCTCCAGGGAGACGCGCTTGCGACGACGTGCTTGCAGCGCATTACGACGACGTGCGTCGCGGCGGTCTGCAATCTGGCGGGCCGTACGATCCTCGTCAACAACCAGGAGGTTGTCACCAGCACCCGGTACGGAGGTCAGGCCGAGCACCTGAACCGGACGGGAAGGACCGGCCTCATCGACGTCGTTGCCGTACTCATCGACCATGCGGCGAACACGACCATATGCGTCACCGACAACGATGGAATCACCGACGCGCAACGTACCGCGCTGAACGATAACGGTTGCCACCGGACCACGGCCACGGTCAAGGTGAGCCTCAATGGCGACACCCTGAGCGTCCATATCCGGATTGGCGCGCAGATCCAGCGAAGCATCGGCAGTCAACAGCACTGCTTCGAGAAGCTGATCGATGTTGAGACCTTGCTTAGCGGAGATATCGACGAACATAGTGTCGCCGCCCCACTCTTCGTCAGTGAGACCGTATTCAGTCAGCTGACCACGAATCTTCTGCGGATCTGCAGTTTCTTTATCAATCTTGTTGACTGCAACGACAATCGGCACATCAGCGGCCTTGGCGTGGTTAATAGCCTCAACCGTCTGCGGCATGACGCCGTCATCAGCTGCAACAACCAGAATCGCGATATCGGTCGACTTGGCACCACGAGCACGCATGGCGGTAAACGCCTCGTGACCCGGGGTATCCAGGAAGGTAACCTTGCGCTTCTCACCGTCGAGCTCCACCGGCACCTGGTAGGCACCGATGTGCTGGGTAATACCACCGGACTCGTGTCCACCGACGTTGGCCTTACGAATCGTGTCCAACAGGCGCGTCTTACCGTGGTCGACGTGACCCATCACAGTTACCACTGGCGGGCGCTGCTCCAGGTCCTCATCGTCGCCCTCGTCCTCACCGAACTGGAGGTCGAAGGACTCGAGGAGCTCGCGGTCCTCATCCTCAGGCGAGACGACCTGGACCTTGTAATCCATCTCGTCGCCGAGCAGCTGCAGGGTCTCGTCGGAGACCGATGCAGTTGCCGTCACCATTTCGCCGAGGTTGAACAACGCCTGGACCAGCGATGCTGCATCGGCGTTAATCTTCTCAGCGAAGTCAGACAGGGATGCACCACGTGCGAGGCGAATGGTCGTGCCCTTACCGTTGGGCAGCTTAACGCCGCCTACCACGGATGGTGCCTGCATTGCCTCGTACTCGTTGCGCTTCTGACGCTTCGACTTACGTCCGCGACGCGGGGCGCCTCCTGGTCGCCCGAATGCACCTGCAGTTCCACCGCGACGTCCGCCGCGACCACCGCGCGGTCCGCCACCCGGGCCACCCGGGCCGCGACCACGGCCGCCGAAGCCACCGCCACCGCCACCGCGGCTTGCCTTTGCAGGCATCTGCCCCGGGTTCGGGTGCGAAGGCATCATTGCAGGAGTTGGACGATTGCCGCTCGGCTTATTACCGCGACCCTGTCCACCCTGCGGGCGAGGGCCACCCTGGCGTGCTCCCGGCTTCGGGCCCGGACGGCCGTTTCCACCCTGCGGGCGAGGGCCACCCTGGCGTCCACCCGGCTTCGGGCCCGGACGGCCAGGACCGCCCTGCGGACGCGGCATGTTGGACGGCCGCGGTGCCGGACGGGAGGATCCGCCGGTCGAGAATGGGTTGTTCGCCACACGCGGTGCGCGTGCGCCTGGCTTCGGCCCTGGCTTCGGGCCAGCAGGCTTCGGCGGGCGTGGCATTTCCTGTCCCGGCTTCGGCGAACGGGACGGTGCAGCTGGCTTGGCACCCGGTTTTGCCGCCGCTGGTGCAGCAGGCTTGGCACCCGGTTTTGCCGCCGCTGGTGCAGCAGGCTTGGCACCTGGCTTTGCCGCCGCTGGTGCAGCAGGCTTAGCGCCTGGCTTAGCTGCTGGCTTGGCACCCGACTTAGCAGCAGACTTAGCTGCAGCCTTGGTCGCTGGGGCCTGGGCAGACGCGTCAGCACCTGCGCCAGCATTCTTCTCTTCGTAGACCTTCTTCATCTTCCTGACGACGGGTGGTTCCACCGTCGAAGAAGCGGTCTTAACAAACTCGCCCTGAGCCTTCAGCTCGGCGAGTAGTTCTTTGCTGGTGACCCCGAGCTGCTTAGCGAGCTCATGGACACGTAGCTTTCCGGACACTGCTCTCCTCACTAGTGGGGGCCGAGCAGCGCCCGATGGCGGATTTGTCCGCGCACCGAGAGCGCCTGCAGGGCTCCCTCTTATCTATTGCCGTTCATCGCTGATGCTTCATCGTGTGCTCATCAGTGTTCAGGTCTTTCTGTTGTCATTTTTCCTGCCTCCCTGCTTAGCGACACGCACATCGTCAGCGGGGGCGAAACCCTCCGCCGCTTCGTAGTGCGTGGCGATAAACTGTTTAACCGGAAACGCATCTACCTGCGTAGATACCTTCAGTGCGCGGCCAAATGCACGGCGCTTGTCGGCGATCTCCCAAGCCTTTAGTGTTGGGGTGATCCAGGCACCTCGCCCCTGCATCCGACGATGCGGATCAGCAACGACGGCTACTGAGCCATCTGAACGGGTGGTGGCGACAATGCGCAGCAGCTCCGAGCAATTGTGGCGCTGCTTAGTTGCGATACAGGTACGTGTGGGTGCAGGCGTATGAGTTGTCGAATTCGGGTTTAGCACCCGCGAAGTCGTCATACTCCTGACGCACCCACCTTCCTGCTAAGAAATTCAGCGCGAAAATTCGCATAGGAAAATCACGCCTTGTCGTTTGGCCACCTCCCAGCATAACCCGAAAAGGCGGGAAAGTGCCAACCCCCTAGGCACTTTCCCGCCACTTTCGCAACCGCTGGGACGCTGACGTTGTGTCTACTCCGCGTCGGAGTGGATATCGATTCGCCAGCCGGTCAGACGAGCCGCCAGACGGGCATTCTGTCCCTCCTTGCCGATAGCAAGAGAGAGCTGGTAGTCGGGCACCACAACGTGTGCACGGCGCTCGTCCATGTCCAGAATCTTGACACTAACTACCTTGGCGGGCGCCAGCGAGTTACCAACGAACTTCGCCGGATCCTCGTCGTAGTCGATGATGTCGATCTTCTCGCCCTTGAGCTCATTCATAATCGAGCTCACACGCTGACCGCGGGGCCCAATGCAGGCGCCCTTAGCGTTGAGGCCCTTGACCGTGGGGCGTACAGCAACCTTGGTGCGGTGACCGGCCTCGCGCGCAATGGAAATCAATTCCACTGCCCCATCGGCAACTTCCGGAACTTCAAGTTCGAAGAGCTTACGAGTGAGCTCCGGGTGCGTGCGTGACAGGTGAATCGCAACACCCCGCGGAGTCTTGTTCACACCGACGACGTAGCACTTGATGCGGTCACCGTGCTTGAGTTCCTCACCTGGCAGCTGCTCAGCCGGCATCAGAATACCGTCGCGGCCGTTGGCCTCCGAACCGATGTGGACGACGACAATGCCCTTTTCATTGGCATAGACATCGCGCTGGACCACGCCGGAAATGACCTGATTAGACAGGTCTGCGTATTCGTCGAGAACCTTATCGCTCTCCGCATCCCGCAGACGCGAAAGGATGGTCTGACGAACAGCGAATGCAGCGGTACGCTCGAAGTCCTCCGGAGTGTCGTCCCATTCGGAGATGAGATTGCCCTCGTCGTCTCGCTCCTGGGCAAAGACTATGACGTCACCGGTCTCACGGTCGATTTCGACGCGCGCATACTGTGCCGGTGCGGTGGTATTACGGTAGCTTTCACGCAATGCTCGGGCGACCAGTCCCAGCATTTCGTCAACAGGAATACCCTTTTCCTTTTCCAAGGTTCGCAGGGCAGCTAGTTCAATCTTCACTTGTTATCCTCCAGCCTGGTCAAGGCATCGTCATAGTCTAGTCCCGCAAAATCTTTCTCGGCTGCGGGCGGATTAGAGAATTCAACTTGTACCACTGCACGGGCCACATTGGTTAATTGGACACGCTGACCAACAGCCTTCAAACGCCCCTTTGGCCCTTTAGAGGTAACGAGAATGATGGATTCTTCATCCGGCGACAACGCACCAATGCGGGCTGCAATCGCGGAACCGTCGGCAAGCGAAATCTCCGCAATACGACCACGGTTACGACGCCAGTGCCGAGGCTGAGTCAGCGGTGCGTCAATACCAGGAGTGGAAACTTCCAAGGTGTAGCCCTGAGCGCCGAAGTCGGCTTCACCACGTACCTCCGCGGCATCCAGAGCCGAAGATACTTCATGCGTGGCTTGTTCCAGAACATCGAGGTCAGGACGCTCATCTGCGTCAACCAACACAATGACCTGTGACTTTGCGCCGGCGCGAACGACCTTGACATCTTCCACATCCAGGCCGATTTGTGCGAGCGCCGGGCTCACAAACTGTTCAATTTTCTCGGGTGCGGGTATCGCCATAGTCGTAGAGTCTACAGGTCAAGTACTAGGAATTGCGCACCTGGGCGCTTTCCACATACCGCATTGACACAAAGTGCCGCTCGCCGTGGCACCATAGTGAGGTGATTGTTGAACCTCCCGCCCCCAGTTTTGCTTCCGCATCGCATCGCACTCGTACTCTCTCACGCCGTGGCTTCCTCGCTGCTGCCCTCGCCGTGGGATCACTTCCCGCGCTCTCCGCGTGTTCGCATCTGGTGGCACCGCGCCCCGATTACGCCATTGAGGTTCTCCACGCGCTCGCGGCGCGCGATTCACATTCGCTTATCGACGCCAATCCTGACCTCGCAGCGGTGCGCTCCGCGCAGGTTACCGAACTGGATAAGGAAATCACACGCGCCTGCGGCACCCACAAGGACGGTAAACCTGTCGATGAATGTGGCTCGGACGTAGCAGTCCCAGGATCCCTGGTTACCGGTTCCGACGCGAAGCTACTGCTCACGGACTCGCGAAACAATCCCGTACTGACGAATGCCCTGGATTCACGCACTGCATTGCGGGAGGAGCACACTGCGCGCCTCGCCACGGCTGTCGATGGCGGTATCGTCCTCGCTCTGCGTGTTGCGGGCGCTGAGTGGGAGGAGCTTGTCCCATTGATTCCCAGTGACAGGGATGAAATCTCGGGTGCCGAAGAACAGATGACTAAGGCACTGCAAGCCGAATACATGATGATTTACGGTGTCGGCGTAGCCGCACCACGTGTCGGAGGCGATACCACTACTGCACTTTTGGCCCGTGGCGAGCGCCACCGAATTTTGCGCGATCGTGCCCGACTAATTTTGGAGGATTCCGACGTTGAGGTGCCGGAGAGCGCACCTGGCTATATGCCGGAAGGCGCTCCTTCGCCAGATACGGCACCCGTCGATTACATGATTGCATTGGAGCGCTATTGTGCCCAGGCGTGGGAAGACGTATTGCTCGCTGCTAATAACCCTCGGATGCGTATGTTCGCACTGCAGGCAGCTGGCGTGGCTGCCGCCGGAGCGGCAGCGCTAGGTGGCAACAACTTGGAGCCGTTGCCCGGGCTCTAAGCCTTGCGAACCAGCTCCGCGACGTGAGCTGCAATGCCGTCAGCGGCGACCTCGTCGGTCTCGTTGGTCAGGCGGTTACGCAGCTCCACCTTGCCGTCCGCGTAGCCACGGCCAAAGATGACCACAAACGGCATACCCAGCAGCTCGGCGTCCTTGAACTTCACACCGGGGCTGACCTTCGGACGGTCGTCGAAAAGCACCTCAATGCCCTGCTGGCTGAGGTCTTCCGCCAGCTGTTCAGCGGCCTCAGCTGCTTCGGCGTTCTTGCCGGCCACAGCGATGTGAACCTTGTACGGTGCTGCGGCAACTGGCCACTTGAGGCCTTTTTCATCCAACTGCTGTTCTGCGAGGACAGCGACCAGGCGGGATACGCCAATGCCGTAGGACCCCATCGTCGGACGAGCACGCTTACCGTTGACATCGAGGATGTCGATTTCAAAGGCGTTGGTGTACTTGCGGCCCAACTGGAAAATGTGACCGATCTCGATTCCGCGCTCGATCTTTAGCGTGCCATGCCCCTCCGGAGCCGGGTCGCCGTCACGCACCTCTGCGACATCGCAAATACCGTCAATCTGGAAGTCGCGACCAGCGACCACATCGACGATGTGCTTGCCTTCCTCGTTGGCTCCTGTAATCCAATTTGTGCCCTCCGCCACGCGGGGGTCAGCAAGGACCTTCACACCGCGATCGGCGAGCCCCTGCGGGCCGACGTAGCCCTTGATCAGGAAGTCATTGGCTGCGAAGTCCTTGTCCTCCAGCAAGCGTGCCTCACCCGGTTCAAATGCGACTTCAAGACGCTTTTCATCGACCTCACGGTCACCGGGAACCAGGATTGCGGTGAGCTGTTCCGGCAGGGCGTTGCCCTCCTTATCGACCTTCTTCGGGTCGACGGCGACGAGAACGCACTTCAAAGTATCGGCAGCAGTGACCTCGCGTCCGAGGTCCGCACCATTGGCCCAATCAACAAGTGCTGCGATTGTGGTGCAGTTCGGAGACTCGTAAACCTTCGCCTCCGGTTGTCCCTCAATCGGCTGCGGTTCAACTGCCGGAATCTTCACGGCTTCCACATTGGCGGCGTACTCACCGTCGGTGGAGACTACGAAGGAGTCTTCGCCACTTTCGCTAACAGCCAGGAACTCCTCGGAGGCCGAACCGCCCATAGCGCCGGAGGTGGCGTGGCAGATTTCGTACTTAATGCCCAGCCGGTCAAAAATTCGCTGGTAGGCACCGCGGTGCTGCTGATAAGAATTCTCCAGCCCCTCGTCGTCCATGTCGAAGGAATAAGAGTCCTTCATCACGAACTCGCGGCCACGCAGAATACCAGCGCGCGGGCGGGCCTCGTCGCGGTATTTGGTCTGAATCTGAAACAGCGTCGTCGGGAAATCCTTGTAGGAGCTGAAAAGATCCTTGACAGCCAGCGCGAACATCTCTTCGTGCGTCGGCCCCAGCAGGTAGTCCGCGCCCTTGCGATCCTTCAGACGGAACAGCTCGGAGCCGTATTCGGTCCACCGATTCGTCGCCTCGTACGGTTCACGCGGGAGCAGTGCAGGGAATGCCAGCTCCTGTGCGCCAATGCCTTCCATCTCCTCGCGCACAACCTTCTCTACGTTGCGCAGAACCTTCAAGCCCAGTGGCAGCCAGGAGTACACACCAGGGGCAGTTCGCCGGATGTAGCCGGCACGGACGAGCAGCTTGTGGCTAGGGACCTCGGCGTCAGCTGGATCCTCGCGCAGTGTGCGCAGGAACAGCTGGGACATTCGCGTAATCATGAATGCTGATTTTACCCGTCGATCATTCTTCGCAACATGCGGGGCATTACTATGGTGCCCATGCTCGTAGTCCTACCCCCATCTGAAACCAAAGCCACTGGTGGCAGCCATCCCGCAGTAGACTTTTCCTCGCTGAGCTTCGGCTCCCTCAACCCCATCCGCGAGCGCATTGCAGCCGATCTCGTGGCGCTAAGTGCGAACAGGGAAGCCGCGATGGAAACACTGAAGCTGGGGCCACGGCTTGCTGACGAAGTCACAGCTAATGCCGCGCTCCTAGAGTCGCCGACTATGCCGGCTCTCGAGCGTTATACCGGGGTGCTCTACGACGCACTCTCCCCCAGCGATTTGCCGGAAACCGGCCGTGCTCGACTCGCCATCGGGTCAGCGCTCTTCGGTGTCATTGGCGGGGACGACCTCATCCCCCACTACCGTCTCTCTGGTACGGTCAAGCTCCCCTTCGCGGATCAGCCTGCCGACGCGGCTCCCACAATGAAGCGCCGTTGGGGCACCGCCATCACCGAGGCTCTCAATGATGTCGACTTCCTCATCGACCTTCGTTCCGGCACCTACGCCAATTTGGGCAAAGTCAAGAGCGCGACAACGATGACCGTGCTCACCGCCGAGGGCAAAATCGTCAGCCACTTCAACAAGCACTACAAGGGCCTATTTGCCCGCGCCATCGCCCTTTCCGACACGACACCGACCTCCCCCACAGAGGCCGTCGACATCGCACGCGCCGCAGGATACGACGTCTCGCTTGACGACGACACCCTCATCTTCCGCGTCCCGGAAAACTAAATGTCGTCGTTGTAGCGCTTTCGGCCTGCCACAATGGCGGCGATCAGAGCGATAACAGCGATGAAAATGCTGTCGTATCGCGATCCTTCTCCGCCGAGGAGAAGGAGGCGGAAGATGATCATGGCTCCGAGGTAGAAGACCAGGAAGGTCGCAGCACCCATCCAGATGGCGCTACGCAGCTGATCGTCGGCAAGCAGTCGGGTAACAAGCCCTGCCTTTTGCTGCTCTGGCTCTGGTTTCTTCGACTTGTTGTTGCTCGACTTGTTGTTCTTACTCATCGCCCTCATCCAGACCGGCGACTTCACCGATGACGATAACGGCGGGCGGCTTGATTGCCTCTTCGACCATTTTCTCGCCAAGCTCGCCGAGTGTGCAGCGTAGCGACCTCTGATTCGGCAACGTGCCGTCCTGGATGACCGCAGCCGGAGTCTTCGGGCTGCGGCCGGCCTTCATCAGAGCCTCGGCAATCTTCGGCCCGTTCTTAACTCCCATAATGATGGCAATAGTGCCGTGCATCCGGCCCAGCGCATCCCAATTGACCAGCGATTTCCTGTGCCCCGGTGGGACGTGACCGGACACAACAGTGAATTCGTGGTTGACGCCACGCATTGTTACTGGAATACCAATCGTCCCTGGTACCGCCAGTGCCGAGGTGATACCCGGCACAACTCGAACCGGTACCCCTGCCTGCTGCAGCTCCTGAAGCTCTTCAAAACCGCGGCCGAAGATGTACGGATCGCCACCCTTGAGCCGGACCACAAAGTAGCCCTCGCGGGCACGATGAACTAGCAGTTCATTGATGCGCTCCTGAGCCATGGCGCGGCCGTAAGGAAGCTTGCCGGCATCAATAATCTCGACATCCGGCTCCAAGTCACCGAGCAGCGACAGTGGACCGAGGTGGTCTGCAACGACAACGTCGGCAAGCCGGAGCAAGCGACGCCCCTCAACGGTAATCAGACCGGGGTCGCCCGGGCCACCACCCACAAGCGCGACCTGACCAGCGAGGTCCCCAGCGCGCGACGCGCGACGGCCGGTCAGCGCCACAGGAGTAAGCGGGCTGGAAGCCCCGGTTTCATCGTCGACGAGAATACCTCGGCGGTGTCCCTCTAGAGTCACCTCACGCAACAACGCCTCGTCACAGCAGACCATGAGAGCCTTGCCCCAGCTCATCGCCTCGGTAAAACCGGTGCGGGTCAAAGTAATACGGCCGTCTGCAGCCCAGGCCTCAATCGCAGTTGTTACTTCCCCACCTTCACACACAGTGACATCAGCGCCAGAGTCCAACAGCCGAGGAATCACGCGCTCTGCAGCCGTGGAACCGCCAATCACCAACACACCGTAGTCTTTGAGAAGCAAACTCATAGCTAGCACTTTACCCGGCGCACGAAGCGACAAAGCGACTGACGTTCCCCGGCGCACCCGCCGGATGAACATGCAGGTAACCGGCATGAATCCGCCCAGACTCGGAAACAAAGCCGTCGCGAACTGTTTCGCCTTGATATCCACGCCAACCCCAGGCTGGTTGCCACCCGGCCGCAGCAGCGACACTTGCGGTGTCATCGGTGAGGGCTGTCTTGTGGAACTCGTGACCGCGCACGCGCGTTCCTACCGGGCACAGCGCAGAATCAGTCAGCGCCACAGCCTCCCGGTACCCCAGCTTCAACCGTGCCATGTGCGCTCGCCCCGGGATGATGCCACACATACGGCGCCCACCGAGATCTTCAAGCAGCCAGAGCAGCCCCGCGCATTCGCCGTGAATCAGCGCACCATCATCGGCAGCCTGACGTAGATCGCGGCGAATGTCATCACGAATAGATAGCGCGTCGGCATGCTCTTCCGGGAATCCACCGGGCACGATGTAGCCTTCGGCTTCCGGCAGTTCGTCAACCAATGGGTCGAAATCCACGACCTCGGCTCCAGCGGCCTGCAATAGCTCACGGTGCTCTGCATAGGTAAACGAGAACGCAGGACCCGCCGCGACCGCCACGCGCACGCGGCGATTAAGAGCCAGCGGTGCAACGAACTGTGCAGGGTCCCATGGTTCGGCTGGATAGGGCTGCCGGGCAAGCTGGATAATCCGGTCGATGTCGATGTAGGTCTCCACCAAGTTGGCCATCGATTCAATGACCGCTTCTAGCTGCTCACCCTGCTCGACCGCAGTGACCAGCCCCAAATGCCTGCTGGGCACCTCAATATCAGTCACTCGCGGAATAGCACCGAGCACCTCGACCCCCATGGCCTCCACAGAACGGGTAATGATGTCCGCATGCCGCGGGCTGCCCACCTGATTAATAATCACGCCACTGACTCGGACGTCAGTGCGAAGCGTGGAGAAACCGTGGACAACAGCCGCCGCCGACTGCGACATATGCCGGGCATCAATCACCAACACCACCGGAAGGCCCAACAGTGAGGCAATCTCAGCCGTCGAGCCCTCCACCGATAGCGGGTCGTCACCAATGCGGCCGTCGAAAAGCCCCATAACCCCTTCGACCACCGCAATATCGCTGTCGGCAGCTCCATGCGCGTAGAGCGGCCCAATCATCTCAGTCGCGCACATAAAGGAATCCAGATTGCGGCCGGGACGACCAGCGGCTACCCCGTGATAGCCAGGATCAATATAGTCGGGTCCGACTTTGAAAGGTGCCACCGCGTGACGGCGCGACAGTGCACGCATCAGGCCCGTGGAGATTGTCGTCTTTCCCGTGCCTGATGCTGTCGCCGCGATGACAATTCCAGGCGCTACCACTCGATGCCCTTTTGTCCCTTACGTCCGACATCCATCGGGTGCTTAATCTTGGTCATCTCCGTCACCAGATCCGCGACCTCCACGAGCTTCGGATCCGCATCGCGGCCAGTCATCACCACATGCTGGCGGCCGGGACGGTTCCTCAATGTCTCCACCACATCGTCGACATCAATCCAACCCCACTTGATTGGGTAGGTGAACTCGTCGAGCACGTAGAAGTCGTGCACCTCATTTTCCAGGCGGCGTTTAATCTCCTGCCATCCCTCGGCAGCAGCTGCCGCATGGTCCTCCTCAGTGCCCTGCTTACGCGACCAAGACCAGCCTTCTCCCATCTTGTGCCATTCGACCGGGCCGCCTTCCCCCGTGTCGTCGTGAAGCTCGCCCAATCGGCGCATGACAGCTTCCTCGCCAACCTTCCACTTTGCCGACTTCACAAACTGGAAGACACCGATATTCATCCCCTGATTCCACGCGCGCATCGCCATACCGAATGCCGCGGTGGACTTGCCCTTACCTGGGCCCGTATGCACCGCAGTAATCGGAATCATGCGACGCTGCCTGGTGGTCAGTCCATCGTTGGGAATTGATTTGGGGTCAAGCTTTCCTTGTGCCATGGTCTCGATGATAGGCATGGACCACGCCCGCCACGGCTTCGGCATTGAGTTCGGAGAGATTTATGCAGGTCGCACCCAATTCCACGCTGAGTTCCTGTGCCAGCCCCAGCCGCACGCGAGAGCGCTCACAGTCGATGACCACCGTCGCCGCCAACGCTTGACGACGGATCTTTGCGGCCACAGCCCTCGCCTGCTGCAGGCCATTTTTACCCGTTGCTCGGCCGTCGGAGAGCAACACCATGATTGCGCGCCGTGTGGGCTCCCTATGGGCTTCCCGAACTACCACTTCGTGTGCCTTCAGCAATCCTTCGGCCAATGGAGTTCGGCCACCAGTGCGGGCATCTGCGAGGCGACGTACTGCGGTGTCGATAGACTTCGTCGGCGGTAAAACTAATTCGGCGTTATTTCCGCGGAAAGTAATGACAGCGACTTTATCGCGGCTTTGGTAGGCATCACGCAGCAGCGATGTGACCGCGCCGGTGACGGCTGCCAGACGGTCGCGTGCTGCCATGGAACCCGAGGTGTCCACGACAAAGACGACCAGATTGGACTCAGTTCCCTGTCGAATAGCGCCGTGAACGTCCTCCGGTTCCAGAGGGATCATGGAGCCGCCCATCCGGGCACCACGATTGGCTGCGGCCAGCACTGTCGCCGGCACGTGGAGACCATGGCCTCCCCGCTCGGCACCAATGGTGCTGCCCCGCGGGCCGATGGCCTTGGAACGCCGACCGGAATCCCCTTGGCCGACACCGTCAACGCTGATTTTACGAACGGCGAAAGGGGGCGCCTTCAGCGGCGCGACCTCCCTTCGATCCCGCGGAATTCGACTGTTGTGGCTCCTGTGGTTCGGAGTTGGAGTCGAACTGGGAGGGCTTCTCAGGTTTGACTTCGGGCTGGTCTGAGGTCTCCGAATCCGACTCTGGCTGATCCTGGTCATCTCGGAACTGCTCCTCTGCATCCTGCAGAGCATCGTCGAGCTGTTCCTGGTCCAGTCCTGGTTCATCAAAGGGGTCACGGCGACGACGGTGCGGCAGTGCCATTTCCGCAGCTATCTTAATGTCTTCCGCAGTGATCTCAATTGGATTGCCGCGTGCCGGCTGCGCCGACTCGTCCCCGGCTACTCGCCAGGCAGCGTGAGCGCGGGCGGTACGTGCAATGACGATGTCGGCACGCATCCCGTCCACATCAAAAGCAGCGCACACTGTGGCAATTTGACCAAGAATGTTGGGGGTCAATTCGACGTCGTCAAGCAGTGCGCGTGCGCGATCGATGCGGGCGTGCAGTGCCTCGTCGTCGGCGGCGAACCGCGTGACAAAGCTCTCCGGGTCGGTGTCGAAGTCGAGGCGGCGAGCGACGATTTCCGCGCGGACAGCCGGATCCTTGGAAGCGGTGACGTCGATGGCGAGACCAAAGCGGTCGAGAAGCTGGGGACGCAATTCGCCCTCTTCCGGGTTCATCGTGCCGACCAACACGAACCTGGAGGTTGCAAAGTGCGAGATGCCATCGCGTTCAACAACCACGCGACCGGTGGCTGCGGCATCGAGAACGGAGTCAACCAGATGATCCGGCAACAGGTTAATCTCGTCGACATAGAGAATGCCACCGTCAGCCGCGCTGAGTAGTCCCGGATTGAACTGTGCGTGTCCGGTAGTCAGGACGGTCTCCACATCGATGGAGCCTACGACTCGATCTTCCGTCGCGCCGAGGGGTAGGTTTACCAACGATCCGCTGAGAAATGGTGCCAACGCGCGGACAGTAGTGGTCTTGGCCGTGCCCTTCTCACCGCGGATGACCACGCCACCAATCTCCGGGGATAGGGCGGTCAGAATCAACGCAAGCTGTAGTCGCTGCTGCCCGACAATCGCAGTAAAAGGAAAAGTGGGCTCTGTTTGTGCAGTGGTCGCTGGCGTGATTTTTTCCATAAACACAGTTCTACCCCACTGCGAACGGATGGCTCACAGCGGGGTAGAACAATGTTGGCTTAATTGAACTCTTTGAAGCTCTTCAGCGAGTTACTAGCGCTCCAGCTTCAGGGTCTTCTGGGAAGCCTCCCAGACCTCCTTGAACAGAGCCGGGTCATCAGCCAGGTGCGTACCGTAGGACGGGACGAGCTCCTTCAGCTTCGGAGCCCACTTGCCCATGTGACGGCCGAAGCAGCGCTCAATCAGGCTAATCATCACAGCCGGAGCGATGGAAGCGCCCGGGGATGCACCCATCAGGCCGGCAATGGTGCCGTCCCACGAGTTGATGACCGCGGTACCGAACTCGAGGGTACCGAAGACCGGAGCCTTCATCGGCTTAATGACCTGGACGCGCTGACCAGCGACGATCAGCTCCCAGTCCTCTGGGCGAGCGTTCGGGACGTACTCACGCAGGGACTCAATACGTGCGTCGAAGTCCTTCAGAACCTCAGTAATCAGGTACTTGGTCAGCCCCATCTCCTGGACACCAACACCCATCATGGACGGCAGGTTGGCCGGACGCAGAGACTTAATCAGGTCCAGGTTGTTACCGTTCTTGAGGAACTTCATGTTCCAACCGGCGTACGGGCCAAAGAGCAGGCCGCGCTTGCCGTCGATAACACGGGTGTCCAGGTGCGGAACGGACATCGGCGGCGTGCCGACGGAAGCCTTACCGTAGACCTTGGCGTCATGCTTAGCAATGACTTCCTCGTTGGTGCAGCGCAGCCACTGGCCGGAGACCGGGAAGCCACCGAAACCGCGAATCTCGTTAATACGAGCCTTCTGCAGCAGCGGCAGTGCGTCACCGCCGGCACCGACGAATACGAAGTTGGCAACCAGGGTGCGAACGTCCTTGGTGTGCAGGTTCTTCACGGTGACGATCCACTTGGAACCGTCGCGCTTCAGACCGGTGACCTCGTGTCCGTAGCGAATCTCAGTACCCATATCGGACAGTGCGGCCAGGTACTGCTTGGTCAGTGCACCGAAGTTAACGTCCGTACCATTCGGGTTACGAATAGCGGAGACCGGCTTGGAGAAGTCACGGCCCTCGGACATCAGCGGAAGGTACTCAGCAAAACGGTCCGGATCTTCAATGAGCTCCTGACCGTGGAACAGCGGCTCCTTCTCAAGTGCCTCGTAGCGACGACGCATGAACGCCATCTGCTCCGGCCCCTGAGCGAAGGTGGTGTGATCAACTGGGTTGATGAATTCCTTCGGGTCAGTCAGGGTGCCGTTTTCAATCAGCGAGGTCCACAGCTGGCGGGAAACCTGGAACTGCTCATTAATGAGCTTAGCCTTGGTGACATCGACCTTGCCGTTCTTCTCCGGCGTGTAGTTCAGCTCGCACAGAGCAGAGTGGCCGGTACCAGCGTTGTTCCACGGGGAGGAAGACTCCTTGGCGGGCTGATCGAGACGCTCGAACAGAACCTGTGACCAGGATGGCTCGAGCTCCTTGAGCAGCACACCCAGCGTCGCACTCATTACACCTGCACCGATGAGGACGACGTCTACCTCGTCGCCACTGGAAGCAGGAAGCTTGTTATCAGCCATTTTGCTGTCAACATCCTTACTAACTTGATTAGTGATTCAAACTAGCGCTCGCTCACATGCGCGCACACAACTAAAGACGCAAAAGAGAGCTACCGTCTCAGTCCATAATCTATTGTGGCACACATTCCCACTACCCCCGGTAATCGGCGCTAGGCTTGACCCTGTGACTACCGATATTCCCGATTTCGTTACCCCCACCTTTAACCCCGATAACCTAGGCGAAGACTACAGCCAACATGTCATCGAACTCGGCCAGGATCCCGACGGTGAGGGATCCGTACACGCGGTATTGGTCCGCTACTGCCCCGACTCGTCGGCAAGCGACTTCCAAACGCGTCCGGCGGTTCTATGGATTCACGGGATGTCGGACTATTTCTTCCAGAAGCACGTGGCGGAGCGG
Source organism: Corynebacterium sp. MSK047 (assembly GCF_030232285.1). Taxonomy (NCBI): domain Bacteria; kingdom Bacillati; phylum Actinomycetota; class Actinomycetes; order Mycobacteriales; family Corynebacteriaceae; genus Corynebacterium; species Corynebacterium sp. MSK047. The sequence continues at coordinate 113,181 of NZ_JASPJI010000006.1, forward strand.
TACCACGCCGAAGGCTACGCCTTTTACGCTATTGACCTGCGTAAGTGCGGGCGCGCGCACCAACCTGGGCAGACTTGGCATGGCTGCAGCGATCTGACGAATTACTTCGAGGATCTCAACAGGGCACTCGCGGTGTTAGACCACGCTGGTCATACAACTGTCACTGTTAATGCGCACTCCACTGGTGGTCTCATTGCCGTGCTCTGGCTCGATTGGTTACGAAGCACAGGCGGCCATTGCCCGCAAGCACCCAATATTTCCGTCACGGCTGCCGTCTTGAACTCACCGTGGCTGACTCTGCACGTTTCCCGGGCAAAGGCTCCCGTGTACTCGCTGGTGACTCGTGTTATGTCGCGGATTCGCCCCAACAGTCTTATTCCAGTGCAGTCTGCGGGCGGCTATGGAAAATCCATTAGCGCCGACCACCAGGGGCGTTGGGAGTACAACCGCACTTTCAAGCCGCTGGCTGGCCATGACAAGAACTGGCGTTGGCTCAATGCCATCATCGTCGGCCAGCAACGTGTCAGCCGCGGTATTGACACCGGCGTGCCGACGCTCGTCCTCCACTCGGACAACTACCTTCTCGGCTCCGACTACACCCCGGAGCTCAGCCGCGTTGACTCTGTCCTCAACACTGAGCAAATTGCCGATGCCACTGCCCACTTGGGACCGCAGGCTCGCAACGTCGCGATTCCGGGTGCTCTCCATGACGTCTACCTTTCCGCACCCGAAGCACTTGACCGCGCTTTTAATGAGACCTTTCAGTTCCTTGCCACAGTCAATCCAGGAGACAGCTCAAAATAGGAGCACAGAATAGGAACTCGGAATAAATCAGCATTCAGTACGGTTGAACCAAACTAGTTTGACCAGAATGCTAGGAGTGCTTGTGACCACTGAGAATTCGCCTGAGACTACCCCACGCCACTACGACGTCATCATTATCGGAACCGGGTCCGGCAATTCCATTCCAGCCCCGGCCTACGACAATGTCCGTATCGCTCTGGTGGAGGAAGGACGTTTCGGGGGTACTTGCCTCAACGTTGGGTGTATTCCCACCAAGATGTTCGTTCTGGCCGCTGATGCCGCCCGCAACATCCGCGAGGCCAGCCGCCTGGGCGTGCACGGCACCTTCGATTCCGTTGATCTCAAGCAAATCCAGGATCGCGTTTTTGCCCAGCGCGTAGACAAGATTGCCGACGGCGGCGAGGCATACCGCCGCGGGGACGAGACTCCCAATATCGATGTCTACGACCGCCACGCAACGTTCGTCGGCCGCCGCACTATTCGCACTGGCATCGGCGAGGAAACCGTCGACATCACAGCCGACAACATCATCATCGCTGCAGGCTCCCGCCCTCACGTTCCGGGCCTCATCGCAAACTCCGGGGTGGATTACTACACCAACGAGAACATCATGCGCGTCGACAAGCTCCCGCGCGAAATGATCGTCGTCGGCGGCGGCTACATCGCTAGCGAGTTCGCGCACGTCTTCGCCTCCTTCGGTACGAAGGTACACATGTTGGTGCGCTCCGATGTCATGCTGCGTGGCTCAGACGCCGCTATCTCCGAGCGCTTCCACGAGGTTGCCTCCCGCGACATTGACATCCGTATGAACACCTCCATCACTGAGCTCTCCCAGGAGGGCGAGATCGTCACGGCCACGCTTGACGACGGCACGGAGATCGCAGCCGATGCCCTGCTCGTGGCAACCGGACGCATTCCCAACGGTGACCGTATGGACCTTGCCGCCGGTGGTGTGGAGATGCACGACGATGGTCGCATCAAGGTTGACCAGTACGGCCGCACCTCTGCCGAAGGTGTGTGGGCGCTGGGCGATGTCTCTAGCCCGTACCAGCTGAAGCATATTGCCAACCATGAGGCCAAGGTTGTCTTCCACAACGTGCTGAACCCGTCCGACCTGCGCGAATTTGACCACCGCTACATTCCGTCGGCAGTCTTCTCACATCCGCAGATAGGTCAGGTCGGTATGACCGAGGACGAAGCTCGCGCCTGGGCTGCGGAAAATGGCACGGACATTACCGTGAAGGTACAGAACTACGGCGATGTCGCCTACGGCTGGGCGCTGGAGGATCGCGACGGCTTTGCCAAGTTGATTGCGGACCGCGCCACCGGCCGCCTGCTGGGTGCGCACTTCATCGGCGAGCAGGCTGCCACTCTAGTGCAGCAGTGCATCCAGATGATGAGCTTCGAAATGGATGTGCGCGAAGTTGTCAAGGGCCAGCACTGGATCCACCCAGCACTGCCAGAGCTGATTGAAAACGCGATCCTAGGCCTGGAGTTCGATAACTAGCCCAGCTGTTCAATACCTGTGGCCTGGGCCAATGCGGGCCCAGCCAGGTACTCCTCGACTGCATCGGCCAACAGGTCGACCTGCCGCAGCCGTTCTCCGGCAAACGAAGTATTAGAGCTGACCTCAAAGCCGTCCCGACCGACGGCAACTGCAACTTCCATCAGCAACTCACGGCGCGCCTGATCATTTTCCAGGTAGCCGTGGCGGTGCGTGCCCATCACCATGCCACGCCGCGCCCCTTCTTCAGGCTCAGTGATAAAAGGCGCCTCGCTGCTTCGCACAACCTGTCCATTGTGGACTTCGTAAGAGCCATCCAGGTGGCTCACCAGCGTCTTCGTCCCCGCGAATTCAATGTCGGTATCGAACACGCCAAGCCCGTTCACTGTCCCGGCTACCGACTCCACCGAGTCAGTGATGGTGGTGCAGAGCATTTGGAACCCACCGCAGATGCCAATCAGCGGCAGCCCTCGGGCGGCTCGGTTCTCCAGTACGTCGTCAAGCCCACGCTCGCGCAACCACTTGAGATCGGCGACCGTCGACTTCGTCCCGGGCAACACGACCAGGTCGGCGCGAGCAACGACCGACGGATCGACCGTCCACTGCACGTGTACCCCTGGTTCACAGGCAAGCGCTTCGATATCGGTGGCGTTGGACACGCGCGGCAAGCGAATGGCGGCCACGGACAACGTTTCCGTACCCAGCGGTGCGTTCGCCGGCCCTACCGACGCACCAGCGACTGTGCCGAGCGAATCCTCCGCATCGATCCACAGCCCCGGAATAAAAGACACTACGCCGAGTACGGGCACGCCGGTGTGCTCGCGCACCACGTCCAATCCCGGTGTCAACAGCGAAACATCGCCCCGGAACTTGTTGACGATAAAACCGGTAATCCGCGCGCGGTCTTCGGGGCTCAAAATTGCATGCGTGCCGACGAAATGTGCAAGCACCCCACCGCGGTCAATGTCACCGGCGACCACAACCGGCAGATCAGCGAGCTCTGCCAACCCCATGTTGGCGATGTCTGACTCTCGCAGATTGACCTCGGCAGGACTGCCAGCGCCTTCGCACAAGACGACATCGAACTGCCCCCGCAGCTCTTCCAATGTCTCCGCGACTACCCCGCGCAACGCTTTTCGACGCGACCGGTACGTCAGAGCGCTCACATGCCCATCGGCTTTGCCCTTCACCACCACCTGACTAGTGTGGTCCGAGCCCGGTTTGAGAAGCACCGGGTTAAAGGAGACATCCGGCTCCAGCCCACAGGCGAGCGCCTGCAGAGCCTGCGCGCGCCCAATCTCGCCGCCGTCGAGCGTGACAGCGCAATTGTTGGACATGTTCTGTGCTTTGAAGGGTGCGACCTTCACGCCGCGGCGCGCGAGCAGCCGACACATGCCGGCGACCAGAACCGACTTACCGGCATCTGAGGTGCAGCCGGCAATCAGAGCTGCAGGGGCCTGCACGGGTTAGGCCTCGGGCTTCCAACCAGTTTGGAACTGGCCTGGAACGTTCTGCTCATCCGGCAGGGTGAGGATTTCATAGCCGTCGGAGGTCACCAACACTGTGTGCTCGAACTGGGCGGTGAACTTGAAGTCATCATTCTGCACAGTCCAGCCATTATCCCAGATGTGGTACGGCAGTTCACCGAGATTAATCATCGGCTCAACAGTCAAGGTCATGCCCGGCTCGAAAATAGTGTCCTGGCTCGGCTCATCGTAGTGCAGGACAATCAAACCATTGTGGAACGTGGTACCGACACCGTGACCGGTGAAGTCCCGAACGGTGTTGTATCCAAAACGCTTAGCGTAAGACTCGATTACGCGGCCGATGACATTAATCTCGCGCCCCGGCTTGATGACCTTAATGCCGCGCATGGTGGCGTTGTAAGTGCGCTCCACTAGCTGGAGGTGCTCCTCCGAGACATTGCCCGCGAGGAAAGTCGCGTTGGTGTCACCGTGGACGCCGTTCTTGTATCCGGTGACATCGACATTGACGATATCGCCGTCTTCAATAACCTGAGTATCCGGAATACCGTGGCAGACAATCTCATTAAGAGACACACAGCACGACTTCTCAAAACCGCGGTACCCCAGCGTGGACGGGTAGGTGTCGTGATCCAACAGGTACTCGTGCACCACCCGGTCAATCTCATCCGTGGTCACGCCCGGAGCTACGGCCTTGCCGGCCTCCACCAACGCGTTGGCAGCAATGCGAGAGACCTCTCGCATATTTTCAATATCTTCCGGAGTCTGTACCAGCGGCTCGCCGACGCCTTCCTGAACCTCGTCCTTCCAGGCGTACTCCGGCCGTTCAATATGTGCCGGAACAGTGCGAATTGGCGTGGACTTTTGCTGAGTAAGTGGAGAACGCTGAGTCATGGAACATACTCTACCCCTACCCCCGGATTAGCCTTTCGGCCTGTGCCGGTTTCGAAGCCAGAAATGCTCTAGCCCTCGTCTCCTGAACCTTCATCCATATTGGCGAAGAAGGCATCGGTAATCGCCACGGCATGCTCCGAACCACCACCGCCGACGATGAGCGTGGCAAAGGCCAAATCATCGCGGTAGCCAGTAAACCAAGCATGCGAGCCGCCTGCGTACTCGGCCTCACCGGTCTTTGCGTAGACTTCACCTCGACCAGCAATGGCCGAACCAGTACCGGAGGTCACCACAGCCCGCATGAGTGAGCGAACCTCGTTCAAAACCTCAGGTGGAAGCGGTTTCGATGTCTGGGACTGCCACGTTCCCGCGCTCGGCACGAGTGACGGCGTCGGAGTGCGCCCGGCCGCCACCGTCGCGGAAACCAGCGCCATGCCAAACGGGCTGGCCAAGTCATTGCCCTGTCCATAGCCCGCATCGATACGCTCGACTTCATCACTACCGTCAGACACGCTGCCGGTAATAGTGTCGAGGCCCGCGATGTGATAGTTGATTCCGATGCCGAAGTTCTTGGACTCCTCCTTGAACTGCCCTGGTTCCAACTTGTGGGAGATGTTGCCGAACGTGGTGTTGCAAGACCGCGCGAAGGCATCGCTCAGCGAGGTATCCCCGACACCACTTCCGTTGTAGTTGGTGACAATTCGCGGCCCGATTTCCATCGAACCTGGGCACGGCACAGTCGATCCCGCATTTAGCCCCTCGTGCTGCACACCTGCAGCGGCAGTGACAATCTTGTACGTCGATCCCGGCGGGAACTGTCCCATCAGCGCAAGGTCGCCGTCCTTGTCTGCTTCCGCCGTCTGGGCTACCGCCAGAATCTTGCCCGTAGACGGCTGCACAGCCACCAGCATTGCCTTCGCATCTTGCCGCGTATCGACTGCCTTCTGCGCTGCGTCCTGCACCTTTTTACTAATCGATGCCTGCACCGCCGGGGCTACATCCGGAGACACCTCATAGAGCGTGCCGACGACTGCTCCGCCCTCGTTGGCCGCCACGATATTCCAGCCATCGGCACCGTGATCACCAGTGTCCACTAGCCTTTCCACGCGGCTCATCAAATCTGGAGCAAACCCCGGGTCGGGTCGCACCATCGCTGCTTCATCGTTAACAGAAATTCCGTCAATGTCCGCGAGCTCATCCTTGACTCGCTGCGGCGTGGATGCCGGCAGCACAATCAGTGAAAAGTTACCCTTCCCACCAGCTGCCTGCTCCCCTATAGCGCGCGCGTCAAGCTTCGGACCATCTTCCGGCATTTCATTATTGATGACCGTCGCCGCCCGGTTAATCGACGACTGCACATTCTCCGCCCCATCACGATTGAGAATTACCCGGTGCACAGTCCCCGGCTCAAGCAAGGCCGCACCGTCCGAACCAACCACAGACGGACGTGGAGCTGCGATAGTGCGCAATTCTGGGTGCTGATTACGCCCCAGCTGTGGATGCAGGGATGCTGGCGACCAGCGCAACGCCCAATCCCGTTGCCCAGCCTCAGTCTTGGTCAGCGTGAAAGTGGTGTCATACCCCCAGCGTCGCTGATGCGGCAGCTGCCAATTCATGGTGACTTCGGCCGAGGACTGATTCGAGCTGGTATCGATACCCTCGATTTCATAGTCAAGCCCCTCCGGCTGAAGGCCGTCGGTGGCCGCATTCAGATCCCCCTCAGCGGAATCCGGATGATCGGTCAGCGCCGCCGCCTTAGCGACATCCCCTCCCGCCAGCGCCCCAAGGAATTCCTCAAGCACCTCGCGCCCGGTGTCAGGCCGCGGCGTACACGCGGCGGATGACAACACCAGACCCGTGATTGCCACAGCCGAGATACTGCGAAGCAGGGGCTTGCGGCGCGAAGTTTGTTCCATGTGGGCTGACGTTAGCACCGCTTTGCTTTACGACGACGCTGGCGCGCCGCAACCTGCTATCAGCGGTTCAGCACAATTGGATTGACCACGTCAGCAGCCATAACCAGAACGCCGAAGACCAGCAAAACTGCGGTAAAGGCCATAGTAATTGGCATGAGTTTGGTGTAATCGGCAGGCCCAAGCGCAGGCTTACCGAACGCCTTGCGAATCAGGTCGCGGATGCGCTCATAAATAACAACGGCGATGTGGCCACCGTCGAGTGGCGGCAACGGCACGAGGTTGAACACGGCCAGGAAATAATTGAGGTTAGCCAGCAACAGAAAGAATGAAGGCCACTGGTTCATCTCCACCAATTCACCACCGGCACGCGACGCGCCGACGACACTCATTGGGCTGGCCGGGTCACGCTGAGCACCAAAGATAGAGGCGACCACGCCGGGAACCTTCTCCGGAATGGAGAGCAGCCCGTTCCAAACCGCCCCGAAAAGGCTGCCTGTGAAGCTGGCCGCACCACCGATGGCAGTCACTGCGTTGTACTCGTGGAGGATGGTCTCTGGGCGCTGGAAGGCGATACCAATTGCTGGCTGGTCGATGTCCTGCCCGTCGTTAGTCTTGCGCTTGACGACTTCCGGGGTGACCGTGACCGTCTGGGTGCTGCCATTGCGGTCGATGGTCATTTTGATGTCGCCACCTGCAGAGCTACCGATGAGAGACACAGCCTCGGGGTAGGACGTGATCTTGGTGCCATTGATCTTCTCAATCACATCTCCGGCACGTAGCCCTGCGCGCTCTGCAGGACCGGAACCAGTGCAGGGCTCCAGCGTACCGTCGGCACGCTGTGCCGGCGAGACGCACTGCACCGCCTGAATGCGTGGCGCCATTTCCTTACCCATGTTGGGCAAACCCCACGTCACGGCAATGAAGTAAAGAATGATGAATCCAACGATGAGGTTCATTGCCACCCCACCGAGCATCACGATAATGCGCTGCCACCACGGCTTCTTGTACATGGCGTAGGGTTCTTCGGCAGGAGCGATGGGATCCATTGCCGTCATGCCTGCGATGTCGCAGAATCCGCCAAAGGGAATTGCCTTTACTCCATACTCGGTGTCATGCCCACCTGCCGCAGCGTGATGCCGCTTGAAGGAAAACAGCGTTGGGCCGAAGCCAATGAAGTATCGACGCACTCGCATTCCACACAGGCGAGCTGCGGTGAGATGGCCCCATTCGTGAAGGGCGATTGTCACCGCGATGCCGATTGCGAAGAGTAAAACTCCAAGAAGAAATGTCACGAGTGCTCACCCTACCCCCACTTTGGGCAAACGAGCACACCGGCGAACAGTTTCCGGCCGGGCTAAGTCCCAATTTCAGCAAGTTCTAAGGTATCCTTACACCCGATACTCAAGATTGTCTGAAAATGCGCTCAGTCGCTTTCAGCAAAACCGCAGATAGACTGAAGTGCATATAGAGTGCAATTCGCCGAAAGTGTTAACAGGAGGACTTTCAAGTGAGCAACCACGAGCCAAAGGAAGAAATTTACCGCGGCGTCAGCACCCTCGACGAGCCGTCGGCGAAGTGGGGCTGGCACGGCATTAGCAAGAGCGCTATGCAGAAGGCCGGCTGGATTTCCGTAATCTTCCTGCTGGGCATGACCATTGGTAACCACAAGGGCAACGTCGAGAACTGGTGGCTGGTCGTCATCGCCGCCCTGATTGCTATTGGCCTGCTGTTGCAGTTGTTCGCCCCGCAGGGTTCTCAGGTTCGCACCGTTACCGGTCACAACAAGCCGGAAGGCCACATTGAGCCGGAGTGGGCACGCGACCAGGTAAACGGCACTGGCGTCTACGCTAACCTGACCGACTCTCAGCTGCGCTCCTGGAACCGCCTGCCGGAAGGCCAGAACCAATAGAGTTAGCCACTTTTGCAGAAAGTCTGGCCTAACAGCTCTATAGCAACAGCTCTATAGCGCTACAGCGCACAAAAAGATCCGCACCGAATTCGGTGCGGATTTTTTGCTATTTGTCGGCTAAACCTCTTCGGCCGCCAGCTGACCACACGCTGCCGCAATCTCGTTGCCACGGGTATCGCGGACCGTGCACGGTACCCCCTGCGCCTGTACGCGGCGGACGAACTCCTCCTGCTGCTTCTTTGGAGAGGCATCCCACTTCGAACCCGGAGTTGGGTTGAGCGGAATGAGGTTGACGTGGACACGTGAGCCCAGAGCATTATGGAGCTTCTTACCCAACAGGTCTGCACGCCAATCCTGGTCGTTAATATCGCGAATCAAAGCGTACTCAATAGATACGCGACGGCCTGTCTTGTCTGCGTAGTAGCGAGCTGCATCAAGTACCTCGGCCACTGTAAAGCGATTGTTGATCGGTACCAGCTCGTCGCGAAGCTCGTCATCTGGAGTGTGCAGAGACACCGCGAGGGTTACTGACAGGTCCTCGTCGGCAAGCCGTCGGATGTTCGGCGCGAAACCGACCGTAGAGACGGTGACATTGCGCATCGAGATGCCGAATCCCTCCGGCGACGGCCGCGTGATGCGATGGACGGCGGCGAGAACGCGATTGTAGTTCGCGAGCGGCTCACCCATGCCCATGAATACGATGTTGGTCAGACGACCGCCCTCAGCTGCCATCGTAGCAGCGGCCTCACGAACCTGGTCGACAATCTCCGCGGTAGAGAGATTACGCTGCAGACCGCCTTGACCCGTCGCACAGAATGGGCATGCCATACCGCAGCCCGCCTGCGAGGAAATACAGAGGGTCGCACGCCCCGGGTACTTCATCAGCACGGATTCCAGCAGCGTACCGTCACCTGCACGCCACAGAGTCTTACGCGTTTCGCCGTCGTCACAGGTGATGTGCCGCACGGGGGTCAACAGAGGTGGGAAGAGACTGTCTTTGACCTTTTGACGGTCTGCTTCCGGCAGATCAGTCATCGTCATAGGGTCAGCCTCAAGCCGACCGTAATAGTGCCGGGCAATCTGATCGGCGCGGAAGGCCGGCAGGCCCAGTTCCTTGACCGCAGCCTTCCGTTCCTCAACATCGAGGTCCGCAAAATGGGTCGCGGGCATGCCGCGACGTGGAGCTTTAAGAACGATTGGAAGTGAAGATGCCATGATGGCACCCATTTTCGCATGTAATGACGGTTTTGGCCTAATGAGCGACTAGGCAGCCGCAACTAAGTGGACCTTTACAAGTGGTACATACCTGCCAAAACGTGTTGAATGATAGGTATGACTAACGCTAATCAGCCGAATAACGACAGTCCGCTTTTCGACGATACTCCGTCGTACTCTCCAAATGATTCCGTGGTTCCTGCACCAGAGCAGGACAACCTTCCAGAGCCAGTCGTTGACGCGCCCGCAGAGAAGGACTCCACACCGGAGCCAGCGCCCGCTCCTGGCCGGCGCAAGGTGAAAAAGACTACCGCGGGCTCGATGTGGGTTGGCCTGGTCATCAGTGCAGTTTTGCTGATCGTATTGCTTGTATTCATTCTGCAGAATCAGCAGGAGACCACACTAAACCTGTTCGGCTGGGCCTGGAACTTCCCGGTCGGTGTCGGAATGCTGTTCGCTGCTATCCTCGGCGCCCTCATCACTGCGCTAATCGGTGGCTGGCGAATGTTTGATCTGCGCCGCCAGATTCGTAAGGGCGACAACTAAAGCCCGACTGAACCAGCCAAATTAAACCAGGCTGAAAAGCTGCAATATCAGCCACGTCATCGCGGCTGATGGCAGCATGCCATCCAGGCGGTCCATCAGACCGCCGTGGCCCGGCAATATCGAGGACATATCCTTAATCCCCAGATCGCGTTTGAACTGGGACTCCATCAGGTCACCAAGCGTGGCGGAGATAACCAAGGCAATGCCCAGCACGATGCCCTGCCACCACGGCGCGTGCAACATAAAGATTGCACAGAGCGCTCCAGTAATAGTGGCGAGTACGAGAGAGCCGCCGAACCCTTCCCAGGATTTTTTAGGGCTTACCTTCGGAGCCATCGGATGCTTTCCGAACATGACACCGGCGGCATAGCCTCCGACGTCATTGGAAATCACCCCGATCATGAAGGTCACAATGACCAGACGGGGATCGACTTCCCAGGGATTGTCCATGTGCACCAGCTGCACAGCTAGCGCCGCAAAGAACGGAATCCACATCACCACGAAAACTCCGACTGCGACATCCCGCAGCCAGTTCCGTGGTGCTTCAGCCATCCCGTGCAAAAACAGACGGGTGACTAGTAAAAGCATCAGGGTAACAGTCAGGCCCATGACCAGACCGTCAATCCCCCAGTAGGCGGACAGCCACACCATCAGCTGTCCGCCGAAAATCAGAACCGGGCGAGGGACCTGCCAATCGGACTCGCGGAGCCGCTCGCAGACCTCCCAGGTTGCAAGGCCAACCGCCGCGGCGACCAGAACGGTCCAGGCGAGCGCCCCCAGCAGCAAGCCGATGATGACGACTGCACCAAGTGCTACGCCCACCGTAATTGCAACCGGCAGGTTCCGACCTGCCGAGTTACGCGGCTTAATAAGCCGTAGCTCGTCTAGAACACGTTCCTTATTGGACGCTGGCTTCGACGTTGGCATTGGCGCCTCAAATCCCCTCTCCCGGTTGAATATGAAGGCCTAAACCTCCATCAGTTCCGCTTCCTTGCGCTCAACCAAGGAGTCCACCTGCTCGACGTAGTTCTTGGTGACCTGGTCCAGCTCCTTTTCGCCTGCCTGCACCTCGTCCTCGCCAGCGTCGCCGTCCTTCTGAATCTTCTTCAGAGTTTCCATGCCCTTACGACGGACATTGCGAATCGCAATCTTGGCGTCTTCACCCTTCGAACGTGCGACCTTGACCATCTCACGACGGCGCTCCTCGGTCAGCTGCGGGATAGTTACGCGCAGAACCTGGCCGTCATTAGTCGGGTTCACGCCCAGGTCGGAGTTGCGAATCGCGTTTTCGATGTCGCCCATAACGCTCAGCTCATACGGCTTAATTAGCAGCATGCGCGGCTCCGGAACCGAAATGGTAGCCATCTGGGTAATCGGAGTCGGAACACCGTAGTACTCCGCAATAACGCCATTGAACATCGCCGGGTTCGCACGACCAGTGCGAATGTGCGTCAGCTCCTCGCGGCAGTGCTCTACGGAGCTACCGTACTTTTCTTCACAGTCAAGCAGGACTTCATCAATCATTGTGTTTTTAACCTCGGGTTTCTACTCGGGTTCTAGATAGTTCTAGAGCGCTCTGTGGAAAGAACGTATTACGAACAAATTTATCAGCTGTGGACGAGAGTACCGATTTGCTCACCGGCTACCGCGCGCGCAATGTTTCCGTCGGTAAGCAGATTAAACACGAGAATCGGCATGTTGTTGTCCATGCACAGGGAGAAGGCGGTGGCATCAGCAACGCGCAGGTCCCGTTCCAGAACCTCACGGTGGGTGATGTCATCGAACAGCTCTGCGTCCGGCACCTCACGTGGGTCGGCCGAGTAGACACCGTCAACGGCCTTGGCCATCAGCAGCACCTCGCAGCCGATCTCCAGGGCGCGCTGGGCGGCAGTGGTGTCGGTGGAGAAGTACGGCATACCCATACCTGCACCGAAGATGACCACGCGGCCCTTCTCCAGGTGGCGCTTAGCACGCAGCGGCAGGTACGGCTCTGAGACCTGTGCCATGTTGATAGCAGTCTGCACACGGCAGTCCACGCCCTCCTGCTCGAGGAAGTCCTGCAGAGCCAGGCAGTTCATAACCGTGCCCAGCATGCCCATGTAGTCAGAGCGTGCGCGGTCCATGCCGCGCTGCTGAAGCTGTGCGCCACGGAAGAAGTTACCGCCGCCGATGACGACACAGACCTCGACGCCCTTTCGGGAAACTTCCGCAATCTGTCGGGCAACGTTTTGCACCACGTCCGGGTCAACGCCAACCTTGCCGCCACCGAACATCTCACCACCGAGCTTGAGCATCACACGCTTGAAGCCATTGCGCTCGACAGATTCTGCCATGACCATGCACCTTTCTCACACCGTTTAAAAAGTCGCAGACGAGTCTACCCGGTCACGACAGCAAGGCACACTTGACGCTCCGCATTATCGGCTACAGGACAGCAAAATGCCCCGCCCGGGTTCCCGAGCGGGGCATTTAAACTAGCTCACAGCTAGAGGCTTATGCACAAATTACAGCGAATTAGTGCTGGCCAACCTCGAAGCGAACGAAACCGGTCAGGGTAACGCCAGCCTCTTCCATGAGCTGCTTAACGGTCTTCTTGCTGTCGGCGACAGACGGCTGCTCCAGCAGAACAACGTCCTTGTAGAAGCCGTTCAGACGACCCTCGACGATCTTCGCGATAGCCTGCTCCGGCTTGCCCTCTTCGCGGGTGATCTTCTCGTAGACAGCGCGCTCTGCCTCGACGCGGTCGGCCGGGACATCCTCGCGGGACAGGTACTGAGCCTTCAGAGCGGCAACCTGCATAGCTGCTGCGTGAGCAGTCTCTGCAGCACCCTCGCCCTCACCGGTGTAAGCAACCAGAACACCGACAGCTGCCGGCAGGTCTGCTGCACGGCGGTGCAGGTAGACAGCGATGTTGTCGCCCTCGAGAGTAGCGGCGCGACGCAGCTCCAGCTTCTCACCGATCTTTGCGGAGAGCTCCTGGGTAGCGTCAGCTGCGGTCTGACCGTCGAGGTCAGCTGCTGCGAGCTCTTCCGGGGAGTTTGCCTTGACTGCTGCGGCAGCGTCGGCGACCTTGTTGGCGAAGTCGATGAACTCCTGGTTCTTGGCAACGAAGTCGGTCTCGGAGTTGACCTCGACCATGGTGTTACCAGAAACAGCGATCAGGCCCTCGGCGGCGGTGCGCTCTGCACGCTTGCCGACGTCCTTTGCGCCCTTAATACGCAGGATCTCGACAGCCTTGTCGAAATCTCCGTCGGTCTCGACGAGTGCGTCCTTACAAGCCTTCATGCCGGAGCCGGTCAGCTCACGGAGCTTCTTGACGTCAGCAGCAGTGAAATTCGCCATGCTGGGCGTTCCTCCTTGTGGTGGTTAGAACTTGTGGTGGTTAGAAAGTTCAGCTTTACTCAGCGGATGCCGTCTCAGTTGCAGTGGAGCCCTCGGCGTCCATCTCTGCAGCCTGGTCGGTGTTCTCAGCGGCGGACTCGATCGGAGCGTCGCCTGCTGCCTCGCGAGCAGCGTTGGCCTCGCGCTCAGCGCGAGCCTTGCGGCCCTCTTCAACAGCGGTGGAGATGATGCGGGTCAGCACGGAAGCAGCGCGGATTGCGTCGTCGTTGCCCGGGATCGGGAAGTCAACGTCATCCGGGTCGCAGTTGGTGTCCAGGATGGCAACAACCGGAATGCCCAGCTTCTTAGCCTCGGCGACAGCGATGTGCTCCTTGTTGGTGTCAACAATCCACAGTGCGGACGGAACCTTGGACATGTCGCGAATGCCGCCCAGGGTGCGCTCCAGCTTGGTGCGCTCACGGGTCAGCATCAGGATTTCCTTCTTGCCGCGACCCTCGTAGCCGTTCTCAGCAGCGTCCATTGCCTGAAGCTCCTTCAGGCGAGCCAGGCGCTTGGAAACGGTGGCGAAGTTGGTCAGCATACCGCCGAGCCAGCGGTGGTTGACGTATGGCATGTCAACGCGCTCTGCCTCGTTCTGAACGGCTTCCTGAGCCTGCTTCTTGGTACCGACGAACAGGATGTTGCCACCGTGAGCGACAGTCTCCTTGACGAACTCGAAAGCCTCGTCGATGTAGGTCAGGGTCTGCTGCAGGTCGATGATGTAGATGCCATTGCGCTCGGTGAAGATGAAACGCTTCATCTTCGGGTTCCAACGACGGGTCTGGTGACCGAAGTGGACACCTGCATCGAGCAGTTCTCGCATGGATACAACAGCCATGTCATATTCAGGGAAGATCCTCACGTCCAGCCTGACTAGGGCTGCGGCTGCTTCCCTTCCTTTCTTATCCGATATAGGTGGTTACAGTTCACGCACAGGCTTTCCCTGTGCCCTAGCGCTCCCCCGCTGCCTCACACCCGACAGATATTCTTGCCGAGCACCCGTGAACCAGCCGGAATGGGTCGCGCGCGTAGTCTTTGTGCTAATGACCGCCCGATTAAGGCAGACACCGCGAGCGTCATCTTATCTGATACATCGCGCAGGTCGCAATATCTGACACGCCCTGCTATCCACAGGACAAAAAGTCATCCACAGCTAGAACCGTTTGCAATGCACTGCCGCTTGTCGACGAGTGCAGCGTCCGCCACACTATCGCGTATGACGACCAAGCAGAGTTTCAGGCGCTCGCTAATGCGCACATTAGCGCTATTCGTGCTCGCTGTCGCGCTAACAACACCCCCAAGCCCACCTGCAGCTACCGGCGAGCCAATATCCGCCATTGCGCATACCTTCCCTGTGCACGGCAAAATACTACGCGACTACGCCCCACCGGAAAAACGCTGGCAGCCTGGACATCGCGGAGTAGACCTGAACGCCTCCCCGGGCCAGCCAATCCGCGCCTCAGCTCCCGGTGTGGTGCATTTCGCCGGTTCGATCGCCGGAATGACTTCCGTGTCAATCATGCACGCCGATGGCATCCGCACAACCTATCAGCCCATAGATACCGCGTTAGAAAAGGGAGACCACGTGGCCGCTGGCCAGGTGATTGGTCATCTTGTGGTCAACGCCAAACATCCCGAACCGGGCCTGCATTGGGGCGCACTGCGCGGCAAAGACTATCTCAACCCACTGGATTTGATACAGCGGAGACCAATCGTGCTCAAGCCTGTACGCAATTAAACAACCCTGCGCAATTAAGCGCGCGGATGTGCCCGCTTATGTACTTCACGGAGACGATCCGCTGAGACGTGGGTATAAATCTGCGTGGTCGCCAGACTCGAATGACCGAGCATCTCCTGCACCACACGCAAGTCAGCGCCACCTTCCACCATGGCCGTGGCCGCAGAATGTCGGAGAGCATGCGGTGAAACATCAGCCCATTTATGAATAACTCGGCGCGCCTGACGAGGATTCAATCTACCTCCACGCACACCGAGAAAAAGCGCATGTTCGGCCTGTGCGGAAGCATGAAAGCTTCCACGCACCTGGAGCCAGCCTTTGAGTGCCGCCTCCGCTGGTGCACCGAAGGGCACGATGCGCTGCTTGTTCCCCTTACCCACTACCGAGATGATGTGGCGGGAAAAGTCCACATCAGAGACGTCGGCCTTGCACAGCTCTTCTACACGCATCCCGGTGGCATACAACAGTTCCACAATGGCCAAGTCGCGAGCCGCAACTGCGCTGTCCTCGGATGAGACTTTCTCGATTGCCTCCTCAACCCTCTCCGGCGAGAGCACTTCCGGAAGATGCTGATGTTTCTTCGGCGTTGACAGCCGCAGCGACGGATCAGCATCGAGAATTTGCCGAGCTACGAGCCAACTACAGAACTGGCGAATGGACGTCGTTAAGCGAGCCAGCGATGACCGCGCAGCACCCTCCGCATGCTTCGCGCCGAGGTGCGCACGGATGACAGGGGTGGAGAGTTCACTGATGTGGTCCAGGCCGGCGAGGAGGGGGATGAGATCGGCTCGATAGGCACGGACGGTTGCGCCAGAGAGCCTGCGGGAATAAGTCAGCTCATCGAGAAAATCCATGAGCACGGCCTCAATATTGGCGGATAACCTGAGAGCCAGCTCAGTCCTGTCGTCGTTATCGGTTGCGCGCTTCACGGTTCTGACCTTAGTAGATGCGGGTTAAGTAAAGAAAAGTGTGTCCGCATGCCACCATAACCCCAGACCACACACCACAAATCACCAAAGAATAGCTC
>NZ_JASPJI010000070.1:0-213 GCF_030232285.1 Corynebacterium sp. MSK047
TTAACTCTAGGCGGTTAGGGCTTCAAGGGTCTGATTCCGATATTGCATCGGGGTCAGGCCCTTGAGTCGTTGTTGGATGCGTTCGGTGTTGTACCACCCGATGTACTCATCGATCGCCTGGTTGAACTCTGCGACAGTGTCGAAGACTTCTCCGTGGTACATCTCGGTTTTCACGTGGCCGAAGAAGTTCTCCATGACCGCGTTGTCGTAACA
>NZ_JASPJI010000071.1:0-211 GCF_030232285.1 Corynebacterium sp. MSK047
GGTTGATAGGCCGGATCTGGAAGCATCGTAAGGTGTGGAGGTGACCGGTACTAATAGACCAAACATTCAACACACAATGTGTGAATTACAGGGTTTTTGCTCGCGTCCGTTATTCAGTGTCTGGCATGACACCGCCCACCCGTTGTGGTGGGGATGGGTTGTTGCCTGGTTTTTGTCGGTGGTGTTAGCGGTGGGGTCACGCCCGGTCCCA
>NZ_JASPJI010000072.1:0-209 GCF_030232285.1 Corynebacterium sp. MSK047
AAGGCCCCATGAAGTAACAAACGGTGTGCCCGCCCCGCAACACGCCGAGCGGACACACTTTTTGCTACTTAACCCTGGTTGGCGGCGGCGGGCCAATCCAAGTTACTGACTGCGTTTATGACAAAAATGGCCCGGTAGGGTCAGGCGGTCATTGCATCATGGATAACACCAGAGATTACCTCCCGGGGAGTTAACCCGCCGAGCACTAC